>JBCCAC010000035.1:0-11886 GCA_039815015.1 Pseudomonadota bacterium
ATGTGATCTGAGAGCTTAGGCTATGCTGATTTTGTAAAAACGTGTCTTCTTTTGCTGCCCGTTTTCTACCTGATTAATTAACAGCAGTGATTTTTAAATGGGATCATCAGGTGGATCCGGCCGGGTCGTGCGCTGCGACAGCGTGGAAGATGCGATCGCGCGTCATTCGGCACGCCAGGCGGCATAGCCAAAGCCCAATCGTCCCGAGCGCAATCGAGGGACAATTGGTCTTAGGTGAGTTCTGGACCCGGCAGAGTCTGCGCTTTCACGAGCGCATCCAGTTCGATCAGGCGCTCGATAAGCGGCGCGAGTTCGTCCAGCCGCCAGCTGTTCGGACCGTCGGAAAGTGCCGCGTCGGGATCGGGGTGCACCTCCATGAAGAGGCCGCTGACCCCCGCCGCCACGGCCGCGCGCGCGAGCACGGGCACGGCGCTCCGGTCGCCGCCGGAGTGTGTGCCGCCTGCGCCCGGCTGCTGCGCCGAATGCGTCGCGTCGAAGACGACGGGACAGCCGGTCGCGCGCATTTCCGCGAGGCCGGCCATGTCGACGATCAGGCGATTATAACCGAACGCGCTTCCACGCTCGCACAGCATGATGGGTGCATCCGGTCCGCCGGCGGCGCGCGCCTTGGCGACGAGCGGCCCCGTATCCGCCGGCGCCATGAACTGCGCCTTCTTGATATTGACCGGCCGGCCGGCACGCGCGGCGGCGGCGGCGAGGTCGGTCTGGCGCGACAGGAACGCGGGGATCTGAAGGACATCCACGACCTCCGCGACGGCCGCGACCTGCCCCGCCTCGTGGACGTCGGTCAGGACGGGAAGGCCGGTTTCGGCGCGCACGTCCGCCAATATACGCAGCCCCTCCTCGGCGCCCGGTCCGCGAAAGCTGTCATGCGCGGTGCGGTTCGCCTTGTCGAAGCTCGCCTTGAAGACGATCAGCATGCCATGCGTGTCCCGAAGGGCGGCGAGCCGCTCGGCGACCTGCAGGCAAAGATCGCGGCTTTCGATGACGCACGGTCCGGCGATCAGGAACAATGGCCGGTCGATGCCGACATCATGACTGCAAAGGCGCATCAGGACCGCCCCGCCGCCATCAGCGCGGCCTCCACGACGGCGACGTCTTCCGGGCGGTTGACCTCCCAGAAGGCCGTGGGCGCCGCGATCGATACGGCGTCGACGCGAAGACCGGCATCGAGAAAGCGCAACTGCTCCAGCCCCTCCGCCATTTCGGCCGCGGCGGGCGAGAGGTCGGGGTAGGTCGCGAGCGCGGCCCGGCGATAGGCGTAGATACCGAGGTGCATGCTGACCTCGACCGCCGGATCGGCCGCCGCGCCGTGCGGCAGCACGTGGCGGGAAAAGTAGAGCGCGCGGCCGACCGCGTCCGTCAGCACCGTCGTACCGCCGACGCGCCCAGCCATGGCTTCCGTCAGGAGCCGCGTCCTTACCTCTCCGGTCGCGACGAAGACGGGTGTCGCGACCATGGCATCGGGAACGCGCTCCAGATGACGGACCAGCATCCCGACAACGCCGGGCGGCATGAGCGGCGAATCGCCCTGGACGTTGACGACGATCTCGGCATCCCGCGCCGCGTCCAGCGCCGCTGCGCAGCGTTCGGTGCCGTTGGCGCAGCCGGTTGGCGTCATGACGACATTCGCGCCGAAGCCGCGCGCGACATCGGCAATACCCTCATCGTCGGTCAGGACATGGACGTCGGCGTCGCCCGCCCCCTCGACCGCGCGTTCCCACGTCCAGCGGATGAGCGGTTTCACGGCGCCGTTCGCACCGCGCAGGGGGGCGAGCGGCTTGCCGGGAAAGCGCGTCGAACCACGCCGCGCCGGAATCATCACCGCGACGGTCCCTGTCCCGGTCATTGTTCGCTATTCCCGGAACGCGCGCTGGCTGAGACGCGTGATCGGCCGCAGGATGTAGGCGAGGATGCTGCGCTTGTCGCCGAGCAGGCTGACATCCGCCGTCATGCCGGGACCGATGGGCAGTTCGCGCCCGTTCTTGTCGGTAATGGCCTCGGCCATGGTAGCGACGCGCACATCGTAGAAACTCTCGCCGGTACGCTCGTCGAGCGTGGCGTCCGGGCTGATCGTCACGACTTCGCCATCCAGGCCGCCATAGACGGTGGGGTCATAGGCCGTGATGTTGACCTTCGCGTCCTGGCCGATGGCGATCCAGCCGATGTCCTGCGGACGGACGCGCGCCTCCACGATCAGCGCCTCGTCGGACGGCACCATCTCGACGAGCGGTTCACCTGGCGAGACGGAGCCGCCCACGGTGGTCTTGAGGACGCGGTTGACCTTGCCCGACAGCGGCGCGCGTACCGTCGTGCGGTCGACACGGTTCTGCAGCGCCGGGAGCGTCATGCGGCGCGATGCGAAATCGCTCTTGGCGGCGGCGAGTTCGTTGGCCGCCCGTGCACGCCAGTCCTGCCGCTGCTGGTTCAGACTGGCGCGCGCCTCGACGACGCTCGCCTGTGCACGGGTCAGGCTGGCGGCCGCGGCGGCGACGTCGGACTGGGCGACGGCGGCGCGGCTTTCGGCCTGTACCAGCGACATGCGCGGTTCGATGCCGCGATCGACGAGCGGGCGCAGGATGTCGCGTTCGATGGCGGCGCTGTCGGCGGCGCTTTCACGCGCGGCGAGCGCGGCACGCGCCTCCGCGACGCTGCGCTCGGCCTGGTCGACCCGCGCGACGGCGGCATTCGTCAGGCTGGCAAGGTCGGCCATGCGGCTGGCGTGAAGCGCACGCTCGATCTCGACCTGCTCGCGCATGGCCGGATCGCCGCCGCCCGGGAAATTGGGGGCGCGGCCGGCGACTTCAGCCTCCAGCCGCGCGATTTTCGCGATGAGTGCGTCGGCGGCGGCGCGGTTGGCGTCGAAATCGGATCCCGTCTCGGTGCGGTCGAGCGCCATCAGCGGATCGCCCTCCGCAACGATATCGCCGGCATTGACGAAGATGCGTTCGACGATGCCGCCTTCCAGATTGGAGACGACCTGCAATTGCGAGGAGGGCACGACGCGGCCCTGCCCGCGTACGGTCTGATCGAGCTCGGTCAGCGCGGCCCAGACGACGAACAGCACGACGGCGCCGACAATGACGAACAAGAGCCAGTTGGCGGCCCTTTTCGGTTCGATCTGTGCGAGGCGATCCTCGATCCGTGCGGCGGTCATTCTAACGCATCCTCGTCGTCACTAGTCCGGCGTCCGCGGGGGTCGGTGCCGCGGTCTTCACGGGCTTTGCCCGGCGCGTGGATGACGTCGGATCTGTCTGGGCGCTTTGCAAGAGCTTCAGGACTTCGTCCTTCGGCCCGTCGGCGACGATCTTGCCCTTGTCCATCAGGATAACGCGCGTCGCCAGTTTCAGAAATGGCGGCCTGTGCGTGATGATGATCGTCGTGCGGCCCTCGGTTTCGGTCTCCAGGCGCGCGAGGACCTGCGCCTCGGTCTGCGCATCCATCTGGCTGGACGGTTCGTCGAGAAGCAGGATCTGCGGACTGCCGGCCAGCGCGCGGGCAAGGCCGATCGACTGGCGCTGTCCGCCCGATAGCCCCTCCCCGCGATCCGCAAGCACGCGGTCATAGCCGTTGACCAGATGCTGCATGAAGCCGTGCGTGCCGGCGAGTTCGGCCGCGCGCAGCATTTCCTCGTCCGTGACCTCGGCCCGGCCGAGCGCGATATTGTCGCGAACGGTGCCGGACAGGAGTACGGTTTCCTGCATGGTCGACCCGACCTTGCGCCTGAGCGTCTGCGGATCGATCTGGCGCACGTCGAGACCGTCGACCAGTACCGTGCCCTCTTCGGGTTCGTAAAGGCCGAGGATCAGACGGGCGATGGTGGACTTGCCGCTGCCGACGCGGCCCAGGATCGCGACATGCTCGCCGGCGTCGATCTTGAAGTCGATGCCGTCGATCGCGCGCTCCGTCGCGCCGGGATATTTGAAGGCAACCTTGCGGAATTCGATCTCGCCGCGTGCCTTGCCCAGCTGCAGCGCCTGCCCGGCCGGCCCTTCGCGCCGGGTCTGCATCAGGCCGTTCACCTGGCGATAGGCGGCCCGCGTCGTCGTCAGGCGGGACAGGAGATTGGCGATCTGCGCCAGGGGCGCGACGGCACGGCCCGCGAGGATCGAACAGGCGATGAGGCCGCCCAGCGACAGTTCATTGGCGGCGATCTGCCCCACACCGACGATGACAACGCCGGCATAGCTCAGCATCTGCGCCGACTGCGACAGGGTGATGCCGATATTGGCGACGAGACGCTGGCGCAGCGAGGTCGAGGCATGGTCGTGGATCGCATCGACCCAGCGCCGCGTGAGGAGATTGCCCGCACCGGCGGACTTCACGGTTTCGAGACCACCGATGGTCTCGACGAGGACGGACTGTTTCAAGAGCCCCTGCCCCATGCCCTTGGCGGACAGACGGTCCATGGCGGGATGCGTCAGATAGCCTGCCAGGATGACGAGCGGGACCATGGCGGCGGGCACGAAGACGACCGGACCACCGATGATGGCGATGACAACAAGGGTCAGGAGAATGAACGGCACGTCGACGATGGCGGTGACGGTCGCGCTGGCGAAGAAATCACGCAGCGTCTCCAGTTCGCGCATCAGACCGGCGAGCGCGCCCGTGGAACCGCGCTTTTCATCGAGGCGCACGGCGAGAAGCTGGTCGAAGACGCGGCCGCCAATGTCCTTGTCGATGCTGGCGCCGGCAAGGTCGGTGAAATAGGCGCGCAGCAGCTTCAGGATGAAGTCGAAAAGAATGACGATGCCAAGGCCGATCGACAGCGCGACGAGCGATTCCGTCGCGTTGTTCGGGACGACGCGGTCATAGACGACCATCGTGAACAGGCTGGATGCCAGCGCGAAAAGGTTGATGAAGACGGCCGCCAGCGCGACGCGATAATAGACCGGCCGGTTGGCCTGCATCGGCTGCATCAGCCAGTCGGCGAAGCGTGGCGCCTTACCCTTGAATTCGAGCTCTTTACTCATATCGGCTCTTAACTCTTTTCAATCAGTTCATCACGCCGCGCGCGTCGATACCGAGCGCGTCGAGCAGTCGGCCCGTGCGGGCCAGGAGTACGTAGCGGGCGGCATCGCGCTCGGTCAGCGCCTGTATGTAGCTGCCCGCGACCGCGAAATAACTGTCCTCCGCCTGCAACACGTCGAACAGGGTACCGCGCGAAAAGCGGAAGCGCTCGGCAAGCACGTCCCGCGTCTGCCTGCTGGCGACATAGTTCTTTTCAAGCTCAGCCACCTGCGCCTCCAGCGCGTCGACGTCGGCCCAGGCGATGGCGGCCTCGCGCGCCGCCTCTTCCTCGACGGCGTCGGCGCGGGCGCGCATGGCGCGGGCGCGGGCGCGCTCGGCAGATGCACGCGCGAAACTGCCGGCGAAGAAACGCTGGCGCAGGTTGAAGACGGCACGAATGTCGAAATCCTCGCCGAATTCGGTGTCGAACAGGCCGAAGCGGCCGCCCTCGATACCGGCGGTGACGAGGGGCAGGCGGTCGCGGCCGGCGGCGCGGCCATCGTCGCGCGCGGCCTCCGCCTCCTGCCGCGCCGCCTCGACGGCGGGGGCATTGCGGGCGAGGAAGGTTGCCATTTCCGATGTGATGGCCGGCACTTCGGGCTCCGGCGCGCGCAACGTATCGGGCGGCGCCGGGCGGCCGATCAGCTCCGTATAGCGCGCCTCGGCTGCCGCGAGCAGACGACGGTAGCGCGCCAGGCTGGCGCCGGTAATCGCGATGGAGGAGTCGACGCGGGCCAGATCGCCCTGAGCATTGACGCCGCTTTCGATGCGGTCGCCGATGGAGGTACGAAACCCCTCCTGATTGATGAGGAAGCGTTCGGACAGATCGACGAGCGTGCGATAGGCGAACACGTCATACCATGCCGCGACCGCCGCGAGCGCCGTTCGCTCCGCCGACACGTCGATTTCCAGCGCGGCGGCGCGCAGGCGGTGGCCGGCGGCGGCGATGCGGATCGACGTGGCGCCGAAATCGACGACGGTCTGCTGCAGCGAGAAGGTCGCATCGAGGCGCGCTTCCGATCGCGCCTCCTCGACGACATTGTCCGGGTCGCCGCCAAAGCTGTTGGCGATGCTCTGCCGGCCGGAAAGACCGAATTCCAGATCGGGGATCAGGCCGGCACGCGCCTCGTTGCGGCGGGCGCGGGCCTCGTCGCGCAGAAATTCCGTCTCCGCGACACTGGGGTTGCGGGCGACCGCATCGGCGATGGCGTTGCGAAACATCTCCGCATCGCCAGCGCGCCGCGTCAGCACCAGAAGCGGGTCCGTATCGGCGGAGACGGCCATCGGTGCATCCGAAGCGGTCGCCAGCATCGCGGCACCGGTCGTCATGGCCGTGCCGGCGGCCATGGACGTGGCCGGCGGGACTGCGGCCGCAGCCAGTTGTGGCGGGGCTGGCTGTGGCTTTGGCGGTGAAGATAATGGTGACGATGAACGGGCCCGCACCGCGGCGGGCGCCGCTTGCGGAAGGACCGGCGACGGGCGGAGCGGCCGGGAAACCGCCGCCATCTGACGCGTCCTTGCATCTTCCGTCGCGACGTCTTTCAGCGGTTCGGCCGAACCGTTTTCAACGTCCGCAGTTCTTGCCAGCGTCAGACTGACGCCATCGGCAGTCCGCGTCATGCGGACCGAGGGCACCGGACGGTTGAGGTCGAGAGTGATCCGTGCCGTCGTCGCATCGAACTGTGCCATGCGCATGCCGGCGACGGCCCCTGCGCCGGCGAAATCACGCCGCGGCGCCCGCGTATCGGCGAAATCGAGCACCAGCCGGTCCGGCTTGTCGAGCTTGAACATGCGCGGCGCGCCGACCGTGCCTTCGGTCTGCATGAACACCGTCGTTCCGGTCGCGTCGGCCGTGGCGGAAGCCGGGCCCAGCGACTGCGCCTGCGCGGCATAGGGGACCGTCGCAACGACGCCACAAAGCGTCAGCGCAAAAGCCCCCCGTGGTGATGCCATGATGCCGCCCTTGATCGAAATCGGTTCCGCCCCGCCGGAACATACGTCGTTAACGCGCTGCTACCCTTTCGGATAGGCCGGCGATGGTTAACGGTTCGTATCGCCCCCGTCTCCATCGTCGCCCCCATCGTGTCGACGCAGGTGCGACAGCCAGTGGCGCGCCGGCGGCAGGCCGCGCCGTTCGGCGGCGGCGGCATCCTCGTCGGTGAAGCGCAGCCCGGCGGTGCTGCCGTCGCGCCAGATGACGATGGCGGGCCGGCGGCCCATGCGAACGCTCGCGAAGACGAGACCATCCCCAGCCTTCAGCGCCGCGTCCGTCTCGATCCTGGCGCCGGTCATCGCAATGTCGAGAACCCGCGCCCTGTGCACGTCGCCGCCCCATTCCAGGCCGGCGATATGGTCGGTCTCGGCCCGTTCCTGGCGGCGCTCCTCATCCATCCAATGGCTATTAGCGGCGGGGCCGTTATGAAGCGAGGCCATGGTCCAGCCCATATTGAGCGTTCGCATCGAACGCGTTCCCACCGACGGCGCGTTCACCATCAGCCGCGGCGCCAAGACCCATGTCGACGTCGTCGTCGCCGAGATCGCGGCAGGCGACGTGGTGGGCAAGGGCGAAGGGACGCCGATCTATTATCGGGGCGAGACGGCGGAGAGCGTCGCCGCCGATCTGTTTCAGATGGCGAGCGCGGTGGCGGGGCGCATCGGACGGTCCGATCTTCTGACCGCCATGCCGGCCGGCGCCGGGCGGAATGCGCTGGATGCGGCGTTGTGGGATCTGGAAGCGAAGCTGACGGGAAAGCGGGTCTGGGAACGGCTGGCGCTGCCGAGGCCCCAGCCCATGCTGACCGCCTTCACCATCAGCGTCGGCGAGCCCGAAGTCATGGAAGCGGCGGCACGGAAGGCGGCCGGGCGGGAACTTCTGAAAGTGAAGCTGGCCGGCGAAGGCGATCTGGAGCGGATGGCCGCCGTCAGAAAGGGCGCGCCGGATGCCCGCATCATCGCCGACGCCAACGAGGCCTGGACGGGCCTGGATATCGAGCGGCTGTCGGCAGAGATGGCGACCCACCGCGTCGAGCTGATCGAGCAGCCGCTGCCGGCCGGGTCCGAGGCGGAGATGGAACATGTCCGGGCGCTGGTGCCGTTCTGCGCCGATGAAAGCGTACACGATTTCGACAGTCTGGACGCCTGCCTGGGCCGGTTCGATTTCGTCAACGTCAAGCTGGACAAGGCCGGCGGGCTGACCGAGGCGCTGCGACTGATCAAGGGCGCCAGGGCGGCGGGGATGGGCGTGATGACCGGCTGCATGCTGTCCACCTCGCTCGGCATCGCGCCGGTCTTCTACGCCGCCATGCAGGGTCAGTTCGCCGATCTCGACGGGCCGTTACTGCTGGCGCGGGACCGGGAACATGGGCTCCGCTTCGAAGGCTCCGACGTCTGGCCGCCCGAGCCAGAGCTTTGGGGGTAGCCAGGGTCGCCGGTTTCGATTGCCGGTTTCGATCTCCATCATCCCGAGCGCGGTCGAGATGATGGGATTTAGGGGGTTGCGCCTCTAGAGTCCTACCGCCGTCAGCGCGCCATCGAGGTCGGCGATGACGTCTTCGGGATCTTCCAGCCCGACGTTCAGACGCAGCATCCCCTCGGTGACGCCCATGTTCGCACGGCCCTCGGCGCCGACGCCGTGATGGGTCGTGGAGGCGGGGTGGGTCATCAGGCTGCGGGAATCGCCGATATTGTTGGAGATGTCGATCAGTTGCAGCGCGTCGAGCAGGGCGTGGGCTTGCGGCCGGTCCTCGACGAACAGGCTCATGATCGTGCCGCCGGCCGACATCTGCCGCATGGCGAGGTCGTGCTGCGGGTGCGATGCGAGGCCGGGATAGAGGAGCTGCGGGACGCGGCCTTCGATCGCCTTTGCGACCGTCAGTGCATTTTCCGACTGGCGATGGATGCGCAGTTCGAGCGTTTCCAGCCCCTTCAGCACAACCCAGGCGTTGAAGGCGGAAAGCGTCGGGCCGGTGTTGCGCTGGAACGGCAGCAGCACATCGTTGATGAACTCGGCGCTGCCGAGTACGGCGCCCGCCAGCACCCGGCCCTGCCCGTCCATCATCTTGGTCGCGGAATAGGCGACGATGTCGGCGCCGAATTCCATCGGGCGCTGCAGGATGGGGCTGGCGAAGGCATTGTCGACCACCATCTGCGCCCCAGCGTCGTGGCAGAGATCGGAAACGGCGCGTAGATCGACGATATCGAGCGTCGGATTGGCCGGGGTTTCCAGGAAGAAGACCTTCGTATTCGGCCGCCGCGCCCGCGCCCAGGCATTCGTGTCGCGCCCGTCGACCACCGTTACCTCAACGCCGAATTTCGGCAGGAGATTGTCGGTCAGCCATTTGCACGAGCCGAACAGCGCCCGCGCGGCGACGATATGATCGCCGGCGCTGAGCTGCGACAGGAGCGTCGCGGTCATGGCGGCCATGCCGGAACATTGCGCCCGCGCCGCCTCCGCGCCCTCCATCAGGCAGAGCCGTTCCTCCAGCATGGCGACGGTCGGGTTCTGGAGGCGGGAATAGGTCATCCCGTCATCCTCCCCCTCGAACCGTGCCGCCGCCGTCGCGGCGTCCGGGTAGGAATAGCCGGAGGTGAGGAAGATCGCCTCCGACGTCTCGCCCCAATGCGAGCGCATGGTGCCGCCGCGCACGGCCTGCGTCGCGGGTTTCCAGTTTCTGGTGATGTCGCGGTCGCCGCCGGTGTCGTTCTTCATGGGATCACCTGATGCCGGAGAGGCGGAGAACGATCAACGGCGGCGGGCGGGATCGTACAATTTACGGGTGTCGAGGCGGTGCGGGTGACACCAAAGTCACACCCATGCGCGGGATGACGGAGGACGATGTGCGGACAGCTTCCCATGGTTCAGCATTATCGTCGATGGGGGCGCCTGTAGGAAAGGGCTGGCAACTTCGGACCGTCACTCCGCGGGGTGAGCGACGTCCATTTTCCGATTTCTTTTCATGGCCTTGCGTGACGCCTGGGCGGGCAGCGTCCGTTTGAAGAAGATGTAGACGCCGCTGCCGCTGAGGAGCATCAGGCCGAGGCCGGTCAGGACCGTCGCGACCTCCTGCAGCGCGCCGAAGATGTGGCCGCCATGCAGCGACAGCATCAGCGTGCCGAAGATGGCGGGTGCGTTCTGCTGAGCGAGTGTGGTGGTCCACATTTCACCGGCGCACTGGGCGTGAACTTCCGCATGTGCGTCGCCGAAGCGCACGTTCCAGTCGCCCGCATCGCGCAGGCTGACCATGTATTTGTTCTCGTCTCCGCGGACGATATCGAAGCTCGTGATCTCATGTCCGGGAAAGGCGGCGAGTGCCTGTGCGGCCGCCTGCGATGCCGTCACGCTGTCGCCGCAATCCGTCCTGAAGCGCGCGTCCCACGCGGCGGGTTCGTCGACCTGGGCCGTTGCCGGACCGAGCCAGTCGGGCTTCGACAGGCCGATACCCGTGACAGCGTAAAGAAGGACCAGGATGCCGATCCATATGCCGGCGAGGCCGTGCCAGTTGAAGAGGACAGGCAGCAGCCGTCCGCGCCGCCTGAAGTCGATCAGTTTCCGGCCCGCGCTCCCCCTGCGGGGCCACCAGAGATAGAGGCCGGTCAGAACGAAGACGATCAGAAGGACACCGACGATCGCGATGATCGTCTGGAGGACATCGCCCATCAGGAGGGAGAAGTGAAAGTCGTTGAATTCATGCGCGAACAGATGGTGGAGTTCGAAGGCGCCCTTGTACGTCGCCGTTCCGGCATCGACGCTGACCATCATATATCCGGTCTCCGCCGCCGCCGACGGGCCATGGACGAGCGCGGTTTCCAGCCCCTCGATCCGCGTATCGGGCATGAAGAGCCCGGCCGTCTGCAATTGCGGATGCCCCGCCTCCGCAGCGGCGATGATGGCACCGATATCGGCGTCGGGCGCTGCGGGTGCACGCACCATGTCGCCATACTGGATTTCGGTCATTTCGCCGAAGAAGGCGAGGCCGACGCCGGTCGCGGCGATCAGGAAGATGAACAGGCTGCAGACGACCCCGACCCAGCCATGGACGAGGGCCAGCACATGTTTTGCGCCGCGGCGGGCGGCGATCGATCTACCTTCGGCCATCTGTTCGTCTCTCCCCGTGTCTAGAATTCCACGCCCAGCGTCAGCAGCGCCTCCGTCGGGGCGCCGGCGTAGTTCTGGCGCGCCAGGCCGCCGACGGAGTCGACATATTCCTCATCGAAAATATTGGAGACGTTCAGCTGCGCGTTGAAGCGTCCCCGCTGGTAATAGACCGCAGCGTTCCCGATGAAATGCGGATCGACCCGCAAAGGATCGAACGTGGCCGGGTCACCGTCGATGTCGGAAACGCCGAGCCTTTCTCCGACGAATTCGTAGGCGATACTGACGCACCAGTTTACCGTCACGTCGTATCGCGTGAAGAGCGCGGAGTTGAAATCGGCGATGTTCGGTAGAGCGAAGCCGTCATCGGCCTCGCTGTCGAGATACCCGAACGAGAAGATCACGGACCAATTTTCGGTGATGGCCCCGCTAATATCCACGTCCACGCCTTCTGCGTTTTCCTCGCCCGCTGGTACGGAACCGAGTGGGTTCGGCGCATCCGGCGGGATCACCAAGGGCGCTCGCGCGATATTCTCATTGGTGATGTCGAAATAGCTGACAGTGTATGCGAGCCGTCCGGAAAAGAGCTGGCCCTTCACGCCGACTTCATACCCCTCGCCCGTCGTTGGCGGCAGCGGGTCGTTGAAAATGTCCAGTCCCGTAACCGGCTGGAAACTTTCCGAATAACTGCCGAAAATCGACAGAGCCTCACTGAATTCATACCGTGCGCCTGCCTGCAGCGACGTGTTGTCGAGATTGCGTAC
>JBCCAC010000288.1:0-3712 GCA_039815015.1 Pseudomonadota bacterium
CTATAGCGCCGCGAACTCCGCCTGCAAGCGCTGCATCGTTTCTGCCATGAATGCGTCGAACTCATCGCCTTCCCAGGCCCTGTGCTCACCGCGCGCATAGGCCTTCGCATTGCGAAGATAGACGGCGGCGTTGATGCGGTTCGCCAGCCAGTTGTCCTGCGTACGAATGACCTTCGCCGGCGATCCGACGACGATGCTGTTCGGCGGGACGACCGTGCCGTCCTTCACATAGGCATGCTGTCCGACGATCGAATTGTCGCCGATGACCGCGCCGCCATAGATCGTCGAGTTAATTCCGATCAGGCAATTGTCGCCGATCGTGCAATTGTGCAGCGTCGCCCGGTGCGTGATCGAGCAGTGTTCGCCGACGATGACCGGCCCGCCCGGGTCGGTATGGACCATCGTGAAATCCTGGATGTTCGTATGCGCGCCGATGCGGATGTGCGCCGCCTCGGACCGCATGACGACATTGGCCCAGACGGACGACCCTTCGCCCAGCTCGATATCGCCATAGAGTTGCGCCGACGGGTCGACATAGGCCGCCTTCGCCGTGTCGAGCCTGGAACTCAAGCGACGCGTTTCTTCATCAGCGCGACCAGCTCGTCGAAGCCGTTCCGGTTGATATAGGCGTTGAAATCCTCCGACTGGGTCAGCGCCATGTTGACGCCCGATACGGTCAGGTTGCGGATCTTGAACTCGCCATCTTTCTTGCGGACATCCCAGACGGCCGGAAATGGCGTACCGGACCCCGGCGTAATGCGCGTGAAGACCTGAACGTCACCCCGCGTTCCGCGCGGAATGGCGCGCAGGATCTGCACATTACTATCGGCGAAAGTGAAGAGGTTGTTCGTGTAGGTCGCGACCACCCATTCCGGGAAGATCGCCATGTATGCCGACTTCTGCTTGGGCTCGAGCTCGCGCCAATGGCGGCGAACCAGAAATTGTCCGACGTAATTCACGTCGAACGCTTCGGCGAGCAATGTCCGGAGACGCTTGCGCGTGGCAGGGTCGTCCGGATCGCCGCCGCGTATGACGTCGAAAGCCTGTCCCGAAAGCGATTCGATGAAGGCGGCCGCCTCTCCAGCCTCGACTTCAGTCGCGGCTTCGGCGCCGGCGGGGGTCGCGATCATCGCCAGGGGCGCGGTCAGCGCGGTCAGCGCGAATGCGATCGCGGATGTGCGAAACTTCATTGATCTAGCTCCTACTTACCGGCGTCCAGAACGTAAGAAACAACAGCGGCCCGCCGATCCGGCTTCTTCAATCCCGGGAAGGCCATTGTGGTTCCTGGAACCGTCTTGCGCGGATTTTCCAGATAAGCATCCAGACTTTCCGGTTCCCATACAATCCCGGATGCTTTCATGGCTTTCGAATAGCGTTTGAAGTCCGTCGTGCCCGCCGTCCGGCCGGAAAGACCGGAGAGGCTGGGACCGAGGCGAGGCTTTTCGCCCGCCGCGTGCGGATCCCAGTGGCAGGCGCCGCAGCGGGTTTTGAACAGCTTGGCGCCATCGGTGTCGGTCGCGGATGCAGGCGTGATCATCATCATGGATGTGGTGACGGCAGCGATGGACAGGAGCGCGGCAGGCGCGCGAAACCTCATCATCGTCATAAATCCCCTTGAATATGTAAGAAACCTTATCCGGAGACACGTGAATTGCCAGTGAATTGCCGGTCAATTGTCGGTAGGTCGGGCTAAACGGATCACGACGCACCGGCAATGGCAGGTTGATGGGCAACAGGCGGCGGGCGACGGGGAGGCGCATTTGGCGGCGAGAGATGACGAACTTCCGGACCAGGTGGACATCGACCGCTTGCTTACGGACCCGTCGGCATCGGCGCGCGAAACGCTCGCCCGCAAGCTGGGGCGAGGGTATCGGGCCCGCCGGTTTTCTGCCGGCGAACGTGAAATCGCCGATGATATCGTGCGCGCCGTCGCGCGCGATGTGGAGATCGAGGTCAGAAAGGCGCTCGCCGAAACGATCAGCCTGTCGCGCGATCTGCCCGCCGATGTCGCGCGCGAACTGGCGAACGACGTGGCATCGGTCGCGGAGCCGATCCTGCGCCATAGCGACGTGCTTGCCGACGAGGATCTGGTCGAGGTGGTTCGGGCGCGCTCGGAAGCCCACAGACTGGCGATTGCCGGCCGAAAGCGGGTCTCGCGCGTGGTATCGTCCAGCCTTGCCGACGTCGGCGAACCCAAGGTTCTGGGTACACTCGTCGACAATGCCGGTGCCGACATCGACGACGGTGCTTTCTCGACGCTGATCGACCGCAGCGCTGATCCGAAGGCGATGGCCATGCAGGTCGCAACCCGCGACCGGCTGCCGCTGGCAACCGCCGAGCGTC
Source organism: Pseudomonadota bacterium (assembly GCA_039815015.1). GTDB lineage: Bacteria > Pseudomonadota > Alphaproteobacteria > Sphingomonadales > Sphingomonadaceae > Pacificimonas. The sequence continues at coordinate 2,344 of JBCCAC010000288.1, forward strand.
TGATCGCACTCATATCCGATCGGATCCGGACCCGAACCGGACAGGCGATCGATGCCGAAGCGCAGGCCGGCGCGGCGCTGCTGTTGCGCGGCGCCGATACCGAGGGGCTCGACCTCATGGCGCTCGTCGACCGGCTGGCTGCCAACAAGCGCCTGTCGGCCGCTTTGGCCGTCCGCGCGGCCGATGCCGGCGACGCCGAACTCGCCCTGGCGGCGCTCGCCCGGCGGGTAAATCGGTCGCGCGGCGAGATCCTGCAACTGGTGGAGGCGGCCGCCGCCGGGTTTGACGACACTGGCGAAGATCTGCCGGGGGGCGGCGAGGGCGATGTGGCCGAAGATGACGGGGATGGCGGCAATGGGAACCGCAGCCGCAATGCCGGACTTGGCCTGACGCACCGGGAGGCGGCGGCCCTGCTAACGCTCATCCGCAGTCAGACCCCACCTGTCGAGGCGGGAGGAACATCACCAATTGGCGCGATGCCTTGAGTCCTGAAGACCGTGTTCGACAGGACGCGCGATCAAAACCTGTCATCCCCATGCAGGCAGGGATTCAGCCGGCGCCTTACTCACCAAGTCCGCGAGTTCCGGGCTTCCGCCAGCGCGGAGGATAACAGGGAAAGGTCTGCAAAATGTCCCGCTTCCACGGGAATGACAACCAGATCGCCTGCCCCGCAAACGCAAAACACCTAATAACGGCGTAAAAGGCCGACCAGCCGTCCCTGGATCTTCACCTGCCGCGCCGCGTAATTCTGCGGCTTGTGATCCTTGTTCGCCGGATCCAGCCGGATCATGTCGCCATTCTTGCGCAACGTTTTCAGTGTCGCGTCATTATCCTCGACCAGCGCAACGACGATTTCGCCGCTGCGGGCGTCCTCGCAGCGCTCGATAAGCGCGAAGTCGCCGTCGAAGATACCGGCGTCGATCATGGAATCGCCGCTCACTTCCAGCGCGTAATGATCGCCTCTGCCGAGGAGCGACGTCGGTAGCGTCAACGTCTCGGACGTTTCCATCGCCTCGATGGGCTGGCCGGCGGCGATGCGGCCGTGGAGCGGAATGTCGATGATATCATTCTCGCTGTCATTGGCGGGGCGTGGCCTCGCGCCGAAATCGACTTTCGTCACCTCGGCCTGCGGCATCTTCAGAACCTCGAGCGCGCGTGCCCGGTTCGGTAGTCTGCGAATGAATTTCCGTTCTTCGAGCGCGCTGACCAGCCGGTGGACGCCGCTCTTCGATTTCAGATCGAGCGCCGCCTTCATTTCCTCGAACGAAGGCGAGACCCCGGTCTCTTTCAGGCGGCTGTCGATGAAGCGCAGTAGTTCGAACTGTTTGGCCGTCAGCATCGTTCGCTCTCCGTTCACTGGAACATGACA
>JBCCAC010000393.1:0-2373 GCA_039815015.1 Pseudomonadota bacterium
CGAACTGACCCTGCCCGTCAACGACCCGGTGCTGTTCTTCCTGCAACGGCTGCGCGACGAAGCGCATCGGTTCGCCATCGGCGCCCACAGGGCCAAGCGCTCGAAGGATATCACGGCCAACCCGCTGGACGAGGTGCCTGGTATCGGCCCCGCGCGAAAACGCAGTCTGCTGATGCACTTCGGGACGGCGAAGGCGGTGCGCGGCGCGACGCTGGAGGCGCTCCTCGACGCGCCCGGCATATCGAAGACCGTCGCGCAAAAGGTCTACGACCACTTCCATCCAGCGGGATGATCTGGCACGCTTTTATCAATGGCGAGCGCAGCAGACATAGATAGCCGGATCGACGACGAAGCCATCGTGCGCTCGATCCGCGAGGTTCTGCCTGACCTAGAGGCAATCTATCGGCATGGATCAAGCGTTACCGGGCGAATGCGCCCCGGCAGCGATGTCGATATCGCGATCCTGACAAGCCGACCGGTCGACGCCGATCAGCTCCTATCGCTCTATGCCGGAATTGAAGGCGTCGGAGATCACGACCTGGACGTGATATTGCTGGCGCAGGCAGGGCCGGTGGCGCAGTTCGAGGTCCTGAGCAACAATGTCCTTCTTTATGAAAGGAATAACGGCACTCGCCCTGCCTTTGAAATGCGTGCGGTGCGCGAATATCAGGATTATCTGCTCCGAACACGCCCCATCTTTCAGGAACTTCGGGCAAGCGGCTGGCCGATACATTGATGGACCCGGTCATCCTGAACAAAGCCGACACGATCAAACGTGCGGTCAAGCGGGCGCGTGACGAACATGCGGCAACCGACAGCTTTGCGACAGACTATACACGTCAGGACGCGGCGATACTGAATCTGTTGCGCGCCTGCGAGGCGGCAATAGATATTTCCCAGCGCTTACTCGCCAAGCAACGTCAGGCCCCAAAATCTTCAGCAAAAGAAGCCTTTGCCGAACTTGAACGTCTCGGCATCATCGTGGCGGATGTCGCAGGGCGACTTCAGGCGATGGTTGGGTTCCGCAACATTGCGGTTCACCAGTACCAGGAACTCAACTTGGACATCGTCGAGCGCATTATTGAACGGGACGCTGACGACCTGCTCGAATTGGCGCGTGTCGCCGTTAACTTGACCGCGGACTGACGTCACTCGCCCAGATATTCGTCCAGCCAGCGGAAGATTTCGCTGTGCCATTGCAGGCTGTTCGACGGTGTCGCGATCCAGTGGTTCTCGTCGTCGAAGACGAGCAGACGGCTGTCGATGCCGCGCCGCTGCAAGGCGGTGTAGGCCATCAGGCCCTGGCTGTAGGGAACGCGGTAATCCTTGACGCCGTGGATCACCAGCATCGGCGTCTTCCAGTCCCCGACCTTCGTCGCCGGGTTCCACCGTTCATAGGCGTCGCTGTTCGCATAATAGGGACCACCGAAATCCCATTCCGGAAACCAGAGTTCCTCGGTGGAATAATAGAAGCTGCGCATGTCGAAGAGACCGGCATGATTGACGAGGCAGGCCATGCCGTCGGGCCACGCCCCCTCGATCCAGTTCATCATGAAGCCGCCATAGGAACCACCGGCGGCACACGCCTTCTCATCGTCGAGAAAATCGAACTGTTCGCGGGCGGTAGCAAGGCCCTTCTGCAGATCCTCTAGCGGCTTGCCACCCCAGTCACCGTTGATCGAATCTGTGAACTCCTGCCCGTAACCCGTTGATCCGTGAAAGTCGACGGTGACGATGGCATAGCCGGCACCGGCCCAGATCTGTGGGTTCCAGCGCGCCGACCAGCTGTTCGCCCACTGCCCCTGCGGCCCGCCATGAGACCAGAGTACGGTAGGCGCCGTTTCCCCATCGGCGAGGCCGGCGGGACGGACGACATAACCGAACACCTCGTCATCGTTCGCGCCCTGAAAGCTGAAACGCTCGACGCTGCCGAGATCGATTCCGTCCAGTTTCTCCGCATTGATCGACGTCAGCCGGCGCGGACCGTCCGAGCCGAACAGATACAGATCGCCGGGCGTCGTCAGCGAAGCGTTCGAAAACAGGAGGCCGGCCTCCTCGATCGCCTTCACGCCGTTATTGCCGGGCATGTCGACGATCTGATCGATCTGGCCGTCGAGGCCGACGCGATAGACGGGCGTGTTCCAGCCATCTTTCGCGGTCACGATCAGGGCGGCGCTGTCGGGCGTCCAGCCGACCGAGCCGACGCTGTGATCCCAATCGGGCGCGACGACGCGAACGTCGCCGGTGGCGAGATCGCGTACCTTCAGCGCCAGCCGGTCGCTTTGATATCCGGCCCGCGCCCTTGAAGCGGAAGCCAGGTACTTGCCGTGCGGCGACACGCTGGGCGCGGGATCGGTGCCGTCATCGCCATCG
>JBCCAC010000389.1:0-2411 GCA_039815015.1 Pseudomonadota bacterium
AATCTGGGTGCCAACCCGAACCGACTACGCACTGATGTCGCTTTTTCCATTGCATTTATAACAGTGTTTTTATATTAGCACTGTCATGTCTGCACATGCCTATAAGCTCGGCACCCATCTGCGCCATCTGATCGAGCTTCTGGATGGGGAGCTTGATCGTCTGTATGCGGACGCCGTGCCGGGGTATCGCGCACGGTACACGCCCGTCATCCGTGCGCTGATCGTGCATGAACCCGGTACGATCCGGCAGATTGCGGATCATGCCGGGATCACGCATTCGGCGGCCAGCCAGACGGTCGCCAAGATGATTGCCGACGGCCTGCTGCTCGCCGCGGTCGGTGAGGATGCGCGGGAGCGGCAGGTGCGGCTTTCGAAGACGATGCGCGCGCTGCTGCCGACGCTGCAGGCGATCTGGGACGCGACCACCCGCGCGACGACGGCGCTCGATGCGGAACTGCCGGCCTCGCTCGCGGACATCGTCGTCAGCGCGGTCGACGCCCTCGAGACGCGCGGCCTGAAGGCGCGGATCGAAGACGAACTCGCAGCCAGCGCATCCGAAATGCAGGAATAGGAGATGATCATGCCGAGATATCTGTTTGCGGCCTTGCTGTTGATCGCCCTTCCCACGGCGAGCACCGCCGAGACGCCCCGGACTGTCGCCGGAGAGATCGCGGCCGCGATCGAGGCGAATTATTTCGATGCGGGTCGGGCGGCAGCGATCGCCGATGCGGTGGAGCGGCAGGCAGCCGCGGGTGCCTATGACGCGATGACCGATCCCCTCGATCTCGCGGCGGCGCTGACGGAAGCACTGCAGCCCCATGATGGGCATTTTCGCGTCGGCGTGCCGGATGTCAGCAAAGGCGACGACGACAAGACCCTCTCCTCTGGTACGCAGATGTCGTTCAACGAACGGCTTCGGCGTACGGGCTGGGGCTTTGCGGAAACGGCGATCCTGCCGGGCAATCTCGGCCTGATCGACATGACCGCCTTCGCGCATTTCGACTTTGGTGATGCGGACAGCGCGGTGCGACAGACGGCAGACAGCGCGCTGGCATTAACGGCAGCGGCGGACGCGCTGATCTTCGATCTGCGTGCGAATGGCGGCGGTTCGCCGCACATGGTCGGCTATCTGGTGAGCGCGTTCACCGGCCGGGACGACATCTACAATATCTTCCACGCGCGCGACGGCACCAGCAGCGAAGCGCCCGCATCGCCTTACGCAGCGCCGTTCGATGAGCGGCCCGTCTTCATCCTGACCAGCGGGCGCACCGCGTCAGCGGCGGAGGCGTTCGCCTACACGCTGCAGGCCGCCGGCCTTGCGACCGTGGTCGGCGAGACCAGCGCGGGCGCGGCCAATCCGGGCGAGACCTTCGAAACGCCGTCGGGATACAGCGTCTTCGTCGCGACGGGGTCGCCGCGCAATCCGCTGACCGGCACGAATTGGGAGGGAACGGGCGTGGTGCCCGACGTCGCTGCACCGTCCAGTGAAGCGCTGGAGATGGCGCAGCGGCTCGCCCTTCGCGCGGTCGTCGATAAAGGCGACGGGAAGCGCGATACCGTGTGGGCGCTGGAGGCTCTGACCGCGAGCCTGCCTGCAATCGACGGTCTGGACCGTTATGCGGGGCGCTATGGCGACTGGAATGTGAGGGCCGATGCGGACCGGCTGCTCATCAAACGCGGTGGGCGTCCGGAGCGCACGCTCGTACCGCTCCGCGACGGCCTGTTCTACCGCGCCGACGATCCGGCGATCCGGTACCGGTTCCATACCGATGGCGGCGCGCCCGCGGTCGAACTCGAAACCGCCTATGGCGGGCGGATGCAACGGCGGCGAAGCTAGCCCTTACCGCCCTTCGAACCACCAGGTCTGGCGCCAGCCGGTGACGTCCGTCGTCGGCTGGCCGCGGCCGTTACGGGCCGGTTCGTAGCGGAAGCGGTCTTCGATCAGGCGGCAGGTCGTGATGTCGAGAGCGGCATTGCCGCTCGACAGGGTGACGCGGCAGTTGCGGACGCGGCCGTCCGGGCCGACGTCGTAATTCACCTCGACGACGCCCTCGGCGCGCGCCTTGCGCGCGGCGCGCGGATAGTCGCGGTTGCGGATTTCGCCGGAGACCAGTTCGGCGCGCGTGCCGCCGCCGCCCATGCCATCGCCGCCCGCGCCGCGCCCGGTGCCGGTACCGGCAAGGCCCGTCCCCGGCCCTTCGACCTGCGCCGCTCCGGCATCGGATTCCCTGCCATCGGACGGTGCAGGGGCGGCCACGATGGGCGGCGGCGGCGCGAAGCGCTTTCGTGAGAATGCCCCCCGGGCTGGGACACGCCTGTGATGCGGTCGTTGGAGCCACGGGGAGCCCGTTGCGTGGGTGAAGAAGCGTATCCGTTGGAAGATCCGATGAAGACAAGGAACGATGTTGAGG
>JBCCAC010000266.1:0-3945 GCA_039815015.1 Pseudomonadota bacterium
ACGTCGGCCGCGATCATGGTGTTGCTGGCCGTCCTTCTCAGCATGAACGCAATCGCTATATATTTAAGAAATAAGTTTGAGAGGCGCTGGTAAATGCCCGAACGTACGGTCGTTCATGACGAAGTGGCCTTGGTGAGTGACGCCAAGATGACCGCGCGCGCCGTGAACGTGTTCTACGGCGAGAAACAGGCAGTCGACGGCGTATCGATCGATGTGGATTCCCATTATGTGACCGCCTTCATCGGCCCGTCGGGCTGCGGCAAGTCGACGTTCCTGCGCTGTTTCAATCGCATGAACGATACGATCGACATCGCACGGGTCGGCGGCCGTATCGAGCTGGACGGCGAGGACATCTATGCCGCCGATATGGACGTCGTGCAGCTGCGGGCGCGCGTCGGCATGGTGTTTCAAAAGCCCAACCCGTTCCCGAAGTCGATCTACGACAATGTCGCCTATGGCCCGCGCATCCACGGCCTGGCTTCGGAAAAGGCGGAACTGGACGAGATCGTGGAGGCTAGCCTGACGCGGGCCGGCCTGTGGACCGAGGTAAGGGACCGACTGTCGGAATCCGGTACGGCGCTTTCGGGCGGGCAGCAGCAGCGCCTTTGCATCGCGCGCGCCATCGCCGTCGATCCCGAAGTCATCCTGATGGACGAGCCCTGTTCGGCACTGGACCCGATCGCGACCGCCAGGATCGAAGAGCTGATCGACGATCTGAAGGGCAATTACGCCATCGTCATCGTCACGCATAACATGCAGCAGGCGGCGCGCGTATCGCAGCGCACGGCCTTCTTCCACCTCGGAAATCTCGTCGAATATGGCGACACCGAGGCGATTTTCACCAATCCGCGCGCCGACCGGACGCGCGACTATATTACAGGTCGCTTCGGATGACGTTTCAGGGATCCCACACGGTCAAGTCGTTCGACGACGATTTGCGTACGCTCAGATCCATGATCGGCGAGATGGGCGGCCTGGCGCGCGCGCAGATCGACGGCGGCGTCGCCGCGCTGCTGGCGCTCGATCAGGATGCGGCGGATGCCGTCGTGTCCGCCGACCGGCGCATCGACGAGCTGGAGCTGGAAGCGGAGAGCTTCGCCATTTCCATCATCGCGCGCCGGTCGCCGCTGGCGCAGGATCTGCGCGAGGTGATCGCCGCCCTGAAAATCGGCGGCGTCATCGAGCGCATCGGCGATTATGGCAAGAACATCGCCAAGCGCGTCGATTCCATCGCCGACAGCAATTACCGCGCCGCCAATTCCAGCATCGAGCAGATGGGGCGGCTCGTATCCGCGCAGGTCGACGACGCCCTGCGAGCCTTCGTCGAGCGCGACCCCTATCTGGCGCGCGCGATCAGCGACGAGGATCAGGTGATCGACTATTATTATGAAAGCCTGTTTCAGGATCTGCTCGGCCGCATCGTCGCCGATCCGCAATCGACCGCGCCGATCACGCACCTGATCTTCGTCATCAAGAATCTGGAGCGCGTTGGAGACCACGCGACCAATATCGCGGAAATGGTGCATTACGGCGCCACTGGCGAATATATCGGCGAGCGCCCGAAGGGTGGCGACGCTACAGGCCTTACACAGTCACGAATCTAGGGGATGGCGGCAATGGACCCGAAAGTGCTGATCGTCGAGGACGATGCCAATCTGGTTGAACTGCTGCGCTACAATTTCGAGAAGGAGGGGTTCTCGACCGTCGAAACCGGCGACGGCGAAGAGGCGCTCGTCCTGGCGCAGGAAGAGGCGCCGGACATCATCGTCCTCGACTGGATGATCGCCAACCTGTCCGGCATCGAGGTCTGCCGCCGTCTGCGCCGCGATCCTGACATGCAGAACCTGCCCGTCATCATGCTGACCGCGCGGACGGACGAGGCGGACCGCATTCGCGGCCTCGATACCGGTGCCGACGATTACATCACCAAGCCGTTCAGCCCGCGCGAGCTGATCGCGCGCGTCAACGCCGTGCTGCGGCGCCTGCGGCCCGCCATCGCCGGCACCTCGCTCGCCTACGCCGATATCGAAATGGACCTGGGCGCGCACAAGGTTCTGCGCGGCGGCGAGCGTGTCGCGCTCGGACCGACGGAATTCCGGCTGCTGCGCCATTTCCTGGAACATCCGGGCCGTGTCTTCAGCCGCGAGCAGCTGCTCGATTCCGTCTGGGGCCGCGACGTCTACGTGGAACAGCGCACCGTCGACGTGCACATCCGCCGCCTGCGCAAGGCGATCAATCAGGGCGGACGGCCGGACATTATCCGGACCGTACGCTCGGCCGGCTATGCGCTGGACGAGGCCGGCAAGGCGGGCTGATCCGGGCCGGGCCTGAGCGGGCTGGCAAAAGGGCAGGGTGGCCGCCCGCGGCGCAGATGGGCTAGGCCCGCGCTGAACCAGACATTCTGACAGGGAACCCCGCCATGGACTTCACGAACCGTACTGCCATCGTCACCGGTGCTGGCGGCGGCCTCGGCCGCGAATATGCACTCGCGCTCGGCAAGCGCGGCGTCAAAGTCTGCGTGAACGATCTGGGCGGCGCGCGTGACGGGTCGGGCGGTAGCGCATCGGCCGCGCAGAAGGTCGTGGAGGAAATCGAGGCGGCAGGTGGAACCGCGATGGCGAACGCTGCCTCCGTCACCGACCGCGATGCCGTCGAGGCGATGGTCGCCGAAGTCATGGAAACATGGGGCCGCATCGACATCCTCATCAACAATGCCGGTGTCCTCAGGGACAAGAGCTTCGCGAAGATGACGCTCGACGATTTCGAATTCGTCCTCGACGTCCATCTGATGGGCAGCGTCAACTGCTCGAAGGCGGTGTGGCAGCACATGCGCGACGCGAATTACGGCCGGATCGTCATGACCGGTTCGTCGACCGGCTGTTACGGCAATTTCGGCCAGACCAATTACGGCGCAGCAAAGCTCGGGCTCGTCGGCTTCATGAAATCGCTGGCGCAGGAGGGTGCGAAGAACAACATCCACGTCAATTCGATCATTCCGGTCGCGGGAACGCGCATGACCGAAGACCTGATGCCGGAAGAGATGCTGGCCATGTATTCGCCTGACAAGGTCGCGCCCGCCGTCGTCTTCCTCGCCTCCGACGAGGCGCCCACGAACACGATCCTCGGTGCTGGCGCCGGCGGCTATCATGCCGTCAACGTCACCCTGACGAAGGGCATCATGCTCGGGAAGGACGAGCGCACGGCCGAAACCATCGCCGCGCGTATGGACGACATCACGGACCGCACCGGCGAGACCGTGCCGCAATCGGGAGCCGAACAAGGGCAGCTCGTCATGTCGCGCCAGGGCGAGATCGCCGACTGACCGGCGTGCGGTGCCGGCTGCGACCATGAGGGGCCGCCCCTGCCTGACGGTCGATGCTAAGAGGTCGTGGATCGCAGAATGGATTCGCACATGACCTCCACATCGACGGCCCCGCAGACCGGTCGCCGTGCCATCGTCATCGGTTCCGGTATCGGCGGCATGGCCTGCGCCATCCGGCTGCAGAGCCTCGGCTTCTCGACGACCATCGTCGTGAAGCTCGATGCGCCGGGGGGCCGGGCCTACGTCCGCCGTGCGGACGGGTTCACCTTCGATATGGGGCCGACGGTACTGACCGTGCCGCATTTCATCGAGGAGCTGTTCGCGCTGGAACCGGGCGCCGCCATGCTGGGGCAGCCGGACTTCCCGCCTGAGATATTGGATGAGAACGACCGGATAACGTCCGGTATCAGCGGCGGACCTGCGACGAGCCACTATGTCGACATCGTGCCGATCCTGCCCTTCTATCGCATCTATTTCGACGATGGCACATTCTTCGATTACGATGCCGATCCCGTGCATGTCCGGGAACAGATCGCGCGGCTCGCCCCGGAAGATCTCGAAGGATATGAACGCTTCCATCGCGATGCGAAGGCGATTTTCGATCGCGGGTTTCTGGAGCTTGG
>JBCCAC010000076.1:0-8855 GCA_039815015.1 Pseudomonadota bacterium
CAGAATACGGCGGAGGGCACGACGCTAGCGGCCGCCGGACAGTTGATCGAGGCGCTCGGCCGCGTGCGCGAAGTCGCTGTCCAGGCATCGGAATCGGTGAAAGATACTTTGGCAGGCGTGGTGGACGATGCCGTCGACGCCCTGGGCCGGGCGACGGAAGAGCGCGTCAAATCCGCGGCCTTCGCCCCGGTCGAGGCGAAGATCGCCGAGCTGGAGGCTGTGGGGGAGCGTTCGGCAGAGGCCGCCAATGCGTCCGCCGAGCGGCTGTCGCGCGCCCTCGTTTCGGTGGCGGAAACGGCCTCCGCCGTCGAAGCGCGCGTCAAGGAAGCGGACGAACATCTGGACCGTGCGCAGAAGGCGGACCTGTCGCAGCAGTCGAACCTTCTGATCGAGGCGCTGAATTCGAATGCCATCGACATCACGAAGATCCTCTCCACCGAAGTGACGGAGGCCGCCTGGCGTCAGTATCAGGCCGGCGACCGCAGCGTCTTCACCCGCCGCGCTGCGCGGCTCGTCGCGAGTACGGACGCGAAGGCGATCGCGCGGCATTTCGAAGAGGAGCCGGAATTCCGCGACGCGACCCGGCGCTACATCCACGATTTCGAAGCCATCATGCGCCGTGTCATGAAGGACCGCGACGGCGATGCCTTCTCGGTCGCGCTCCTCTCCTCCGACATCGGCAAACTCTACGTCGCGCTAGCGCAGAGTACGGAGCGTCTTCGCGGTGAGGCCTGAACGCTAGAACGCCCGGCAGCGGCAGCAGCTAGAAGGACGGCAGATCGGCGACGGTGATCCAGCCGAAAGTGCTGTTCGCCCATAGGATCAGGAAGATGATCGCCGCGATGACCGAGTTCCAGATCAGCTTTTTCAGCATCATCGGCCGGGCGGGCGCGCTGTCGGCATGACCCTTGCCCGGCGTCTCGCCTGCTTCTTCGCTCGTCCTGACGCCGAAGGGCAGGACGATGAACAGCGTCACGGTCCAGATGAGGAGATAGATCGCAAAGGCGCTGCCGATGGACATGGCGGGGTCAGATCCGCGCCATGCTGACGGTCGTCACCGGCTTCTTGCCGGTCCAGTCCCGCGCCGTGCGCCGAACGGCAATGCGCACCGCCTCCGACAATTGATCGTCAGGCTTGCTTTTCGATTTCTTTACAGCAGCCTTGGCGGCGTCCTTGCAGTCCAGGATGAACTCGTCCATCTCATCCTCGACCGGAACGCCTTGGACCTGAATGACGGGATCGGCGGCCAGGCCCTTGCCGTTCAGCGGCAGGACGACGCCGATGAAGCCGTTCGCAGACAGCCGCCGGCGTTCGACGATCGTCTGCCCGTCGGCCGGCACGATCAGATCGCCGTCGAGGACCAGGCGGCCATATTCGACATGATCGACGATCTTCGGCTTGCCGGGCGCAAGGCGGATCGCGCTGCCGTTCGCCGGAACGATCTGGTGCTTCGTGCCCACGCGTTTCGCCAGCCGCGCATGTTCCTCCATATGTCGCCGCTCGCCATGGACCGGGACCGAGATATCCGGCCGGATCCAGCCATACATGGCTTCGAGCTCGGGAACGCCCGGGTGGCCGGACACATGAATGGGCGCCTGCCGTTCGGTTATGATCTTGATGCCCTGCCCGGCCAGCTGGTTCTGGACGATCCCGATCCCGATCTCGTTCCCCGGAATCTCCTTCGAAGAGTAGATCACCGTATCGCCGTCTTCGAGCTTGATGCGCGCATGGCTGGTATCGGCGATGCGTGACAGCGCCGCGCGCGGTTCGCCCTGCGTCCCGGTCGAGACGATCAGCACCTTGTCGCGCGGCAGGGACATGGCCTCGTCCTCGCGGATCGGATCCGGGAAATCGGTCAGATAATCGTTCGCCTGCGCCACCTCCAATATGCGGTGCAGCGAGCGGCCGACCATGCAGAGCTGCCGTCCGGTCGCCTTCGCAACCTCGCCGATGGTCTTCACCCGCGCAGCATTCGACGCGAAGGTGGTGACGAGCACCCTGCCCTTCTGTGCCTTCACGACCTTTTCCAACGCCTTGCGAACGCCGGTTTCGCTGCCGGATGCCTTCTTGTTGAAGACATTGGTGGAATCGCCGACGAGGGCGAGAATGCCTTCATCGCCGATCGCGGTAAGTTCCTCAGGCGTGGTCGGCGTGCCGGTCACCGGCTCCGGATCCAGTTTCCAGTCACCGGTGTGAAAGATCTTGCCGTGCGGTGTGTCGATGAGGAGCGCATTGCCCTCCAATATCGAGTGCGCCAGCGGCACATAGGTCAGGTGGAACGGCCCGAGATCGAACGATCCCTCATTGTCGATGACATTGAGTTCGGTTTCCCGCTCGATCCCCTCTTCCTGAAGTTTTTTCCTGATAAGGCCGGCGGTAAACGGTGTTGCATAAAGCGGCACATCAAGATCGCCGACCAGATATGGGATGGCGCCGATATGATCCTCGTGCCCGTGCGTCAGGACGATGCCGAGGAGGTTCTTGCGATGCTTCTCGATGAAAGAAAGATCGGGCAGCACGAGGTCGACGCCCGGATAGCTGGGGTCGCCGAAGGTCATGCCGAGATCGACCATGATCCATTTGCCGTCACAGCCGTAGAGGTTGACGTTCATGCCGATCTCCCCCGAGCCGCCGAGCGGCAGGAAGACCAGCTGATTTTCGATGTTCAAATTCTGTTCCTTTTCTCGATGAGCGCCAGCCCGCGCACGGTCAGATCCGTGTCGACGGTGTCGATCATCTTCGTATGTGGTGCGAATATGGTGGCGAGGCCGCCCGTCGCAATGACCTTCATGTCGCGGCCCGCTTCGGTTCGAAGCCGGGCACATAGCCCCTCGACCAAGCCGATATAGCCGTAAAAAATGCCGGCCTGCATCGCATTTACCGTTCCCTTGGCCCAGGCACGGCCGTTTTCGGGCGGTGCAACGGCCACGCGCGGCAATTGCGCGGAGGCGGCGTAAAGCGCATCGACGGCGAGATTGATGCCCGGCGCGATGACGCCGCCGGCATAGGCCGCCTCGACGACCATGTCGAACGTCGTCGCGGTGCCGAAATCGACGACGATGAGACCGTCGCCATGTTCGGCGTAGGCCGACGCCGTGTTGACCAGTCGATCCGCGCCGACCTCTGCCGGATTGGGCACGTCGACGCCGACCCCGAGGTCCAAATCCTTCGTCACGATCAACGGTTCGGTGCGAAAAAACGTCTTCGCGAGCCGGGAGATGTTGAAGAGCGTCGGCGGGACGACGGTGGCGATGACGACCCGGCGGACCGCCTCCCTATCCAGCCCGGCCAGCGACATAAGTTGCGACAACCACACCATATATTCATCGCACGTGCGCTCGGCATGGGTAGAGATGCGCCAGCGGTGCCGGATCGTATCGCCATCTATGATTGCGAACACCGTATTGGTGTTACCGACGTCAATGGCGAGCAGCATGGCGACGTCCCTCAGGCGGCAGAGATGCGATAGGTCACACCAAAGTCACACGAATGCGCGGTTTTGGCGAAGACAGGGTCACACGGGTCACACGCGTTTCGCGCGTGGACGGTTACGCAGGTCCGAACGAAAGCCTTATGTGCGCACGCCGACGGCGGGCGAGATTTGAACGTGCGGCTGGGCATGCGCCAAGTGTCTCAAATTCAATCCAACTTTGCAAATGCAATGTCTAGGTACCTCTGGATCCCTGCCTTCGCGGAGATCACAAGAATCTCCTAGTTAAATATCTATAAATGAAAGACTTACTGCGCATTCAGGCGGGTTCGGTTTCTTCCTTCGAACCTACCGCGCCGGGAAGACGTCGGCGGCGTCGATCCTGGTGATATCGCCGTCCCGGTCGAGCTGTAATGCGCCGTCGGGACCCAGTCCGGCAAAAGCGCCGCTGACTGTGCGGTTGGCGAGGCGCGCCTCCAGCGGGTCACCGACCTTATGGGCGGTTCTCGCCAGCCAGGCGCTTCGGATCGTCGCAAAGCCGCTGTCGCGCCAGTCCGCACGGCGAACGGCGAAGCTGGCAGCCAGCCGTTCCGCCGCTTCGGCAGGATCAGGGGCGGCAATCCCCTGCGCGGGAAAGCTCGTCGCCGGGCGTTCGGTATCGTCCGGATGATGGGAAAGGTTGACGCCGATCCCGACGATCGTGATCGGCTGATCGCGGGCGCCGCGCCCTTCCACCAGAATGCCGGCGCATTTGATGCCGTCGAGGAGGAGGTCGTTCGGCCATTTCAGCGACAGGCGTTCGCGGGCGACGTAGCGCTCGGCCATGTCGAAGAGGGCAAGGGCCGCGATGAAACTGAGCTGGTGCGGCGCGGCCTCGCCCATTTGCGGGCGCACGAGCGTCGATGCGAAAAGATTGCCGGGTTCCGACGTCCAGGCCCGGCCGCGCCGGCCGCGCCCCTCCGTCTGGCGATCGGCACGCACCCAGGTCCCGTCGGGCTCGGCACGCGCCGCGGCGGCGGCGATCCAGTCATTGGTGCTGCCGACGGTATCGAGGTGCACGATACGCATGGACGCCTCCCCTGTTGTACGGACCGACCGCGTGCCTTCTTCGCAGGCTTCAGAAGGCGAGCATGACCTTCGCGGCGTTTTCGGCGGCCGGGACAATGACCGGGATCGTCAGCATCCCGAGCGGCGAGCAGAAGATCGCACCGGCGGCCAGGACCGCGCCGTTGACGCGGCTTTCGGGCGGCAGGATCGTCATGGTCGGCTCATCGAAATAGGCGAGCTTGATGACGCGCAGATAGTAGAACGCGCCGATGACGGAAGTGACGACGCCGATGACGGCAAGGACGTACATCTCCGCCTCGATCGCCGCGTTGAACACGCTGAACTTCGGCCAGAACCCGAGGAGCGGCGGAATGCCGGCCAGCGAAAACATGAAGATCAGCATGGCGAGCGCCAGTCCCGGCCGCGTCTTCGAGAGGCCGGCAAGGCTTTCGAACGTGTCGACCGGACGACCGTCCGCGTCGCGCATGGCGAGGATGACGAGAAACGCGCCGACGGTCATCGGCAGATAGACCGACATGTAGAAGAGGACACCCGCGACGCCCGCGCTCGACGCCGCCGCCAGGCCGATCAGCGCGAAGCCTATATTATTGATGGAGGAATAGGCGAGCAGACGCTTGATCGACGTCTGCCCGATGGCGCCGACCGCACCCAGGATCATGGAGGCGACGGCGGCGAAGGCGATGATCTGACGCCACTCCGTCACCATGCCGCCGAACGCATCCATGGCGACGCGGACGAGGAGGCCCATGGCCGCCGCCTTCGGCGCCGACGCGAAGAACGCGGCGACGGGGGTCGGCGCGCCCTGATAGACGTCGGGCGTCCACATGTGAAACGGCACCGCGCTGATCTTGAACGCCAGGCCGGCGAAGATGAACACGAGGCCGACGATGGTTCCGGTCGACGGCTCGGCGGTCAGAAGCGCCCCCAGCGCGGCAAAGTTCGTGGTGCCGGTAAAGCCGTAGACCAGGCTGATGCCGTAAAGCAGAATCCCGGACGCGAGCGCGCCGAGGACGAAATATTTCAGCCCCGCCTCCGACGAACGCGCCTCGTTGCGGTGGAAGGCAGAGAGGACATAGGCGGCGAGGCTTTGCAGTTCGAGGCCGATGTAGAGCGACAGAAGGTCGGCGGCCGACACCATCATCGACATGCCGAGCGCCGCCAGCATGATGATGACCGGATATTCGAATTTATCGGAGCGGGCGCGCGCGAGGTACGGAATGGCGATGACGCTGCAGACGGCCGCCGCGGCATAGATCAGGACTTTCAGGAACGCCGAATAGGTGTCGGCGACATAAAGCCCGTCGAACGCGAAGGCGTGCGCGCCGTCGTTCAGCAGGCTCAGTCCCGCGATCAGGTAGATCGCGACGCCGCCCCAGGTCAGGCCGGCGAGGCTGCGGTCGCCGCGAAAGACGCCGAGCATCAGGAGCACCATGGTGCCCGTTGCGAGGACGAGTTCCGGCGCGGCGATGGAGAGCGACTGGGCGATCGGCTGCATTGGGATTCCTTCGCCCGTCACATCACTTCATCATCCCGGGCAAGGTCGAGGGACGCACGGTCTTGCCGCATGATGGTGCGACCCTCGACTTCGCTCGGGATGACGGAATTTGGGGATAACGATCGGTCGGCGACCTGCTGCTGCGGCGCGTCCGCCAGCTGCAACCGCTCGACGATCTGCGCGACCGGCGCGCGTACCGGGTCGATGAAGATATTGGGCGCGATACCCATCCAGAGGACGATCACGGCGATCGGCGTCAGGCAGAGATATTCCCGCGCGGTCATGTCCTTCATCGCGCCGACGGCGTCGTTGGTGACGGTGCCGAACACGACGCGGCGATAGAGCCACAGCATGTAGGCCGCGCCCAGGATGATGCCGGTGCAGATGACGAACACCGCCCAGGTGGAGGCCTGGAACGCACCCAGCATGACCATGAATTCACCGATGAAACCCGATGTCCCGGGCAGGCCTACGCTCGCCATCGTGAACAGCATGAAGAAGATCGCATAGCGCGGCATCACGTTCGCGACGCCGCCATAATCGGCGATTTCCCGCGTGTGCAGCCGGTCGTAGACGATGCCGACGCACAGGAAGAGCGCGCCCGACACGAGGCCGTGCGACAGCATGACGACGATCGAGCCCTCGATCGCCTGCGCGTTGAACCCGAACAGACCGACGGTCACGAACGCCATGTGCGCGACCGATGAATAGGCGATCAGTTTCTTCATGTCCGCCTGCGCCAGCGCGACGAGGCTGGTGTAGACGACCGCGACCATGGAGAGGCCCCAGACCAGCCAGACCAGATCGACGCTCGCGTTCGGGAACATGGGCAGCGAGAAGCGGATGAAGCCGTAACCGCCGAGCTTCAGAAGGACGCCCGCCAGGATGACCGATCCCGCCGTCGGGGCCTGCACGTGCGCGTCGGGCAGCCAGGTGTGCACCGGCCACATGGGCATCTTGACGGCGAAGCTCGCGAAGAAGGCGAGCCACAGCCAGGTCTGCGCGCCCTCGCCGAAATCGAAGGTCAGGAGCGTCGGGATATCCGTCGTCCCGGCGACTGACACCATGTACATCATGGCGAGCAGCATCAGGACAGAGCCGAGCAGCGTGTAGAGGAAGAATTTATAGCTGGCGTAGATGCGTTCCTTGCCGCCCCAGATGCCGATGATGAGGTACATCGGGATCAGCCCGCCCTCGAACATGACGTAGAACAGGAAGAGGTCGGTCGCCGCGAAGACGCCGATCATCAGTGCCTCCATCAGGAGGAACGCCGCCATATATTCCGGCACGCGCGTCCTTACCGCTTCCCAGCTCGCCAGGATGCAGATCGGCATCAGGAATACGGAGAGTGCGATCAGGACGAGGCTGATCCCGTCGATGCCGAGCGACCAGGAGAAATAGGGCGCGAACAGCGGCACGACTTCCCGATACTGGAACGCGCCCGAGCCGGTATCGAACCCCATCCAGAGAAGAATGCCGAGCGCCAGTTCCACGAGCGTCGTGCCGAGCGCGACCCAGCGGGCCGCCGCCGCCCGGCCATGCTCCTCGCCCGGCCAGACCAGCAGCGCCGCGCCCGCTAGCAACGGCAGCAGGATCATGATGGAGAGAATGGGCATCACTCGCCCCCCAGCGCGCGGGGCAACAGCCACGCGGCCGCTGCGGCCAGGCCGATCAGCATGACCAGCGCGTAGGTATAGAGGTATCCCGACTGCAGGCTGCGCGCGACGCCCGAGCCGCGCTTCACGACGGCGCTGACGCCATCGGGGCCGAAGCGGTTGATCGTGCCTTCATCGCCCCGGCGCCAGAACGTGTGGCCGAGCCAAAGTGACGGCACGACGAACAGATCGTGATAGAGCTCGTCGAAATACCATTTCTTCGACAGGAACCTGTGCAGCCCGCGGAACTGCGCCACGAACTCCGCCGGCCGTTCGGGATGCCGGATGTAGTTCTGCCAGGCGATGGCGAGACCGATCAGCATGGCGACCGTGGATGCGAGCTTGACCCATAGCGGTACGTGGTGCGCCGCCTCCATCAGTTCGACATTATAGGCGATGGACCCGGCCCAGAACGCGACGCCCTCTTCCTCGCCCGAGAAGGGATAGTAGAGCGCATAGCCCGCGAAAATCGCGCCGAGCGACAGGACGATCAGCGGCACCAGCATCGACCACGGGCTCTCATGCGGATGATAGCCGCCGGTTCCGGTCGTCTCGGTCGTATGCGTCGCGTGCCGGATATGTTCCGAGGACGCCCAGCGCGGTGTCTGCCAGAAGGTCAGGAACATCAGCCGCCAGGAGTAGAAGCTCGTCAGGAGCGCCGCGAAACAGCCCACGGCGAAGGCGACATAGCCGGCATCGGACCCGGCCGCGAACGCACTCTCGATGATCAGATCCTTGGAATAGAAGCCCGCAAAGCCCGCCACGCCGACGATGCCGACGCCGGTAATCGCCAGCGTGCCGATCAGCATGGCCCAGAAGGTGACCGGAATTTCCTTCCTGAGTGCGCCGTAATGGCGCATGTCCTGCTCGTGATGCATCGCGTGGATGACGCTGCCCGCGCCCAGGAACAGCAGCGCCTTGAAGAAGGCGTGCGTCGTCAGGTGGAACATCGCCGCGCCATAGGCGCCGACGCCGGCGGCGAAGAACATGTAGCCGAGCTGCGAACAGGTCGAATAGGCAATGACGCGCTTGATGTCCGTCTGCACCGTCCCGACCGTCGCCGCGAACAGCGCCGTCGCCGCGCCGACATAGGTGACGACGGTGAGCGCGGCCGGCGCCGCCTCGAACAGCGGCGACATGCGGCAGACCATGAAGACGCCCGCCGTCACCATGGTCGCGGCGTGGATGAGCGCGCTGACCGGCGTCG
>JBCCAC010000145.1:0-6534 GCA_039815015.1 Pseudomonadota bacterium
AAGGATGCGACAAGCCAGGTTGAAGACAAGTTTAAACAAGTGGAACTTGAAACGAAGACGACGAAACTGCTGGATGTTTGGAAGCATTTGAAAAAAGAGTCAGCAGCACTTCGTGTGCTCACGTATCGCGGGAAATGCTTTTTCGAAAAAGAACGGTTTCGTCGCTGACCGGGTCCGGGCCCCTATACGACCCGCTACGCCGCCCGCATCGAGCGCTGGATCCCGATCGTCGATGCGGACGGGCAGGATTCCTGCCTGAACCTCTGACTGTACGGGTTTGGCCCGTCACATCGAGGCAAAGGCGCGCCGATCGGCGATGACGGTCTGCGCGGTCTCTTCGGGAAAGCCGAGTCCGATCAGCAGGGATTCGCCCAGCTCCAGACTCGCTTCGACGGTTTCCGGTACGGTCCCGAACGCGCCGCAGGCCTTCAGGCGGTCGGCATGGGCAAGATCGCGGGCACGCGCGTAAATGGGCACGTGCGGCCAGCGTTTGTGCACGGCGGAGATCACATGTTCGGCGCTGCCCGCTTCGTCCATCGTCGATACGAAGGCGGCGGCGCGTTCGATGCCCAGATGCCGAAGCGTTTCGGGCTGGCTGGCATCGCCGAAAAAGACGATCCCCGCCCGGTCGCTCGATTCCGCAACGAGCGCGGTGTCGCGGTCGATCGCGACATAGGGAATGCGCTGTTCGTCGAGCAGGCTCGCCAGCATCTGACCCACGCGGCCGAAACCGCCGATGACGACATGTGCGGGGCCATCCTCGCCGGCAGCCTCGAACGGTGCGAGCGCCTGACGTCCTGCCGACAGTCTGGCGGAGAGGGCCGTCGCCAGCGCGGTGAGGCTCGGCGTCAGGAACATGGTGACGACAACGACCATCAATATGAACTGGCTGACGCCGGGATCGAGAATGCGGGTGCCGAGCCCGCTGCGATCACGACGAAGGCGAACTCGCCGCCCTGGCTGAGCGTGACCGCCGTCTCGGCCGCGACCGGCGTCGGCAGGCGGAACAGGCGGGCCAGGCCGAAGAGAATGGCCGCCTTCAGGAGGAGGAGGCCGACAACCGACAGGAGCACGAGGCCCAGAACATCCCAGACTGCGAAGATATCGAGGCTCATGCCGACCGACATGAAGAAGACGCCGAGGAGGAGCCCCTTGAACGGCTCGATGTCGCTGGCGACCTGGTGGCGGTAGGCGGTGCCCGCGAACAGCAGCCCGGCCAGGAACGCCCCCAGTGCCATGGACAGGCCGGCCCTGGCGGTCAGCGCGGCGGTCGCGAGGACCATCAGGAGAATCGCCGCCATGAAGACGTCGCGACCGCCGGTGCCGCCGACGAACTTCAGGATCGGCCGGACGATGATGCCGCCGACGATCAGGATCGCCGCGATGACGAGTGCCGCTTCGCCGATCGCGAGACCCGCGGCGGCCGCCAGAGAGCCTTCACCCTCCTTGCCGGCGACCGTCACCAGAAACAGGATCGGGACGACGGCGAGGTCCTGGAACAGCAGCACGCCGAAGCTCGATCGGCCGGCGGGCGTTCCAAGGACCCCTTTTTCCGTCAGGATGTGCATGACGAGTGCCGTCGAAGAGAGGGCGAGGCAGAGCCCGTAAATTGTCGACGAGAGAAGATCATTGCCGGACAGATAGGCGATGGCGCCGATGGCGACCGCGCTCAGGCCGACCTGCGCGGCGCCCAGTCCGAACACCAGCCGCCGCATGTTCCAAAGCTGCCGCGTCGACAGTTCCAGTCCGATCATGAACAGGAGAAAGACGATGCCAAGCTCGGCGATCGTGCGCACGCCCTCCACATCGGCGATGACGATATAATCGAGCGCCGGGAGCCGGTCCGTCAGCAGGGCAAGCCCGTGCGGTCCGATCAATAGCCCTGCGAACAGAAAGCCGAGTACGGGACTGACACCGATTTTGCGGACGGCCGGAATGATGAGGCCGGCCGCGGCCAGAAACACGAAAGTCTCACGCAGATAAGGGATCTCGTGCGCCACGTTCACATCTCCCGCCGGGCGCGATGGCGTGGCCGTGGACGCCCTGGAGCATATTCATATGCCCCCGAACCGCCCTACGGATTCAGCGTCGCGCGCGCGTTTAAAAACGCCTCAAGATCCTTGACGGCGATGCGATATTCGCGCCCGACCTTGATCGCGCGCAACTCATCGTCACGAATCCATCCCCGAACCGTCGGTTCACCGATCTTCACCAGTTCCGCCGTTTCCTGGATGGTCAAAAGAGGTCTGCTTAACATCTCATAGCGCTCCCCAACGCTCAACAACACCCAGATAACATATAATGACGAAAAATGCGCTCACCTATCGTCAGAGATGCCCGGATATGGTAAGCCGAGCATCATCATCCGATATAGCACGAAGGAGAAGTTCAGTGTCGCCTTCAACCGTGACAGATGGGCGCGAGCCGGCGCAACCGGCTGCCGAGGTGTTTGCCTGCAACCCGCTCGACGTCGAAAAGATAGAACGCATTCTCGTCGCGACGGACCTGTCCGCCCGCAGCGACCGCGCGGTCGAACGCGCTTTCCAGCTGGCGAAAACGCACGGTGCCGACGTCATGGTTCTGCACGTCGTCGAACGGTCATTGCCGTCCTCGATGCGGCGGCAGGTTATGAAAGCGGCGGAGGATGACATCCGCGCGGGACTGGAAAAGCTGGGCGGCGCGGACCCACAGGACACCCGCGTCGACGTCGTCATCGGCTCGGGACACAGCAGCATCGTCGAGCATGTGAAGACATCGCGCGCGGACCTTCTGGTCCTCGGCCTTCATAGCGACGAATCCGGCAAGCGGCCGCTGAAGGGCACGACGATGGAGCGTGTCGTCAGATACTGCCCCGTCCCGGTCCTGGTCGTATCCGACCGGGTTAGCGGCGCTTACGAGACCGTGTTGGTCGCGCTCGACTTTTCGGTCTTCTCCCGCCGCGCGATCCGCGGTGCCTACCGGCTCGCGCCGGGTGGCGACATGTGGTTCGCGCACGCCTTCCAGGTGCCGTTCGCCGGGTTTCAATATGGCAGCGAGACCCGCGCGCAATTCCAGGCCGAAGCGGAGGAAGAGCTGGAGAGTTTCATCATGGAGGAGCTGGAGGCCGTCGTCGGATCGGTCTGCCGGCCCGACGGACTGCCCATCTCGCGCCGCGCCATGGTCCGGAACGGCGAAGTGCGCGCGGTACTGCGCGAGGTTGCGACGGAGCTGAAGCCCGATCTGATGGTGCTCGGCACGCATGGGCGCGTCGGCTTTCCGCACATGATGCTGGGCAGCGTCGCCGAGCATTTCCTCGTCGCACCGCCTTGCGACGTCCTCGCCGTCAAGGCCTGGTGAGCGCGAGCTAATCGTTAAAACGGCAGTTTGAAGCCGGGCGGTAGCTGCAGGCCGCTGGTCATCTTTTCCATTTCCGCTTGACCGGCGGCATCGGCCTTGCCGCGCGCATCGTTGAAAGCGGCGACGATCAGGTCCTCCAGCATTTCCTTGTCGTCGGGTACGATCAGGCTGTCGTCGATGTCGAGGCCGGTAATGCGGCCCTTTGCCGAGGCGCGTACCTTGACCATGCCGCCACCCGACTGGCCTTCGACCTCGATCTCGTCGAGCTTGGCCTGGCTAGCGGCCATCTGCTCCTGCACGTTCTGCGCCGCGCGCATGATGTCTTCCATGGATTTCACTGCATGTTCCTTTCGCGAATGTCCGGCGGGGCGGCGTTTTCAGCCATATTATCCGCGCCGATGGTCTCGTTTCCGATCTGATAATCGACCAGCTCCGCATCCGGAAATGCGGTCAGCAGTCGTCGTACATTGCCGTCGGCCAACACGGCCTCCCGCTCCGCCCGCGCCGCCGCCAGTCCGCGTTCCCGCGCCGACGGTGCCGTTGCATCAGGGTCGAACCTGACGTTTACGGGCCGGGCGAATTGTGCGGAAAGCAATCTGCCGAGAGCGGCGGCGTTGGCCCTGTGTTCGTGTCCGGCAAGGATGAGTTCACCGGTTTCCTCGACCGCGTGCCGTACGATGCCGACATCGTCATGCAGCCACAGACCGAGCAGCGGGTCTTCCTGTTCCACGAGCGCTATCAGCGCGTCGGCATCGTTTGGAGCCTTACCGGTCGGCGCGATCGCCGCCGGCCGGATCGGCGTCGCGCCTGCGGTTTGCGGCACATCGGTGAGGGGAGGCGGCGCCACCGCGACGGGTTCCGGCGTTCGTGCAGGCTCATCTTTCGGTGCCGGCTGGCGTACGACGGGCACATCCGTCACCGCACCTTCCAGCGCGCGGATCAGCGATCCCGGGTCAGGCATCTGCGCCGCATGGATCAGGCGGAGGATCGCCATCTCCGCCGCCTCCAGCGCCATGGTGCCGCGCCGGACCTCCTCCAGCCCCTTCAGGAGCAGCTGCCAGAACCGGTGCAGAGCGGCGGGCGGGATCGTCTCGGCCCAGTCGGCGATTTCCGTACGGCCCTCCTCCGACATGACGAGGTCGATACTGGCCCCGACCTGTGTCCGCGTAACGGCATGTACCGTTTCCAACATCCCCTCGATCGCCATATCGGGCGCGATGCCGAGCGCGAACTGGCCGTTCAGTTCAGTCAGCGCCGCAGCCGCATCGCCCGTCAGGATCGCGCGCAGAAGGGCGCGTGTCCGCCCCCGGTCCGCGAGGCCCAGCATTTCGCGCACGGCGCTCGCGGTGATCGTGTCCGCCGTCGCCGTATCGCCATCGGCACTACCGGCCGAGCTACCGCCCGCCGAACCATGCGCGATCGCCTGGTCGAGCAGCGACAGCCCATCGCGAACCGATCCTTCCGCCGCCGCGGCGATCAGCTTCAGGGCGTCATCCTCGATCGCCGCGCCCTCGGTTTCGGCGATGCGGCGGAAATGGTCCGCCAGCAGCTCGGCCGGAATGCGTTTCAAATCGAATCGCTGCGTGCGTGAGAGGACGGTGACTGGTACCTTGCCGACCTCAGTCGTCGCGAAGATGAATTTCACATGCGGCGGCGGTTCCTCCAGCGTCTTCAACAGCGCGTTGAACGCGCTTTTCGACAGCATATGAACTTCGTCGATGATGTGGATCTTGTAGCGCCCGGAAACGGCGGCGTAGCGCACCGAATCGATCACATCGCGCATCTCGTCGACACCGGTGTGGGAAGCAGCGTCCATCTCGACGACGTCGATGAAGCGGCCTTCCGTGATCGCGCGGCACGGTTCGCACTGGTCGCACGGATCGATGGTCGGCCCGCCGGTGCCGTCGGGTCCGATGCAATTGAGCGCCTTGGCGATGAGGCGCGCGGTCGAGGTTTTTCCGACGCCGCGCACGCCGGTCATTAGAAAGGCGTGCGCGATGCGATCCCTGGCGATGGCATTGGCGAGCGTTCTTACCATCGCGTCCTGCCCGATCAGGTCGGCGAATCGCGTCGGCCGGTATTTGCGGGCGAGGACGCGGTATTCCGCTTGCGGCGCGGTATCGGATTCGGCTTCGAGCGAGAATTCGGACATGGAACCGGTCTACGTCCGTCGCGGCCGATTGTCGAAGCAAGATGCCCGGTCGACCGGGCGACTGGTGCTGGCAATCATGGCTTGAGGGTGGGAGCCGGAACGACCCGCGAACGAAATCGTTACGGCTGCTTCCTTCCGGACCTGACCGGGTTAGCGAATGCCGCGTCCGCCCGACTCCCGAGCATCATATGAGGGGCGGGAAGGGATGGCGCAAGTCGCGTGGGGACGATACGCCCGCGATATGTCCGATTCTGCTTCCGGCCTCTTCGCGCGGCCCTTCGTCCCTACGCCGACCTATCTGACCGGTTCACCTCTCGACCGCGCCGATGCGATGCGCCGCGACCGGCAGGCGATCTGGGCCGCGCGCATGGATCCGTCCGCGCGCTGGCTGGCCTTCGACGATCTGAAGGTGGTGCTTGCGGACGACGATACGCTCGGCTGGGTTCGCCGCGTCGATGTGGAGGACGAGGCGACCGAGGTGTTTCTCGGCCTGATCGAGGGCGCGCCGCGCTTTGCCGTGGCGCAGTCCTGCGGCGATCTCGACGGGCGGGCGCGGGATGCGCGCGGTGCGTTCGCCACCCTGCCATCTGCTGACGCCGCGATCGTCGCGCAGGCGCGTTCCATGCTCGACTGGCACCAGCGACACGGGTTCTGCGCCAGGTGCGGCGCGCCGACCGATATGGTGAAGGCCGGCTATGCGCGTGATTGCCAGGCCTGTGGCGGGGAACATTTCCCGCGCGTCGATCCGGTTGTCATCATGCTGGCGGTGACCGAGGATGCATGTCTGCTAGGCAGACAGGCGCAATTTCCGAAAGGTTTCATGTCCGCGCTCGCCGGTTTCGTCGAACCTGGCGAATCGATCGAGGAGGCGGTGCGGCGCGAACTGGAAGAGGAGTCCGGTATCGAGGTCGACCGGGTCGCCTATGTCTCCAGCCAGCCCTGGCCGTTCCCGTCCAGCCTGATGATCGGCGCAATTGCCGAGGCTCGGACGACGGACATCCGCCTCGACGATGACGAGCTGGAGGCGGCGGACTGGTTCACGAAGG
>JBCCAC010000201.1:0-5017 GCA_039815015.1 Pseudomonadota bacterium
GCCGGCGATCTCCGGCTCGTAATAGCCGGTGACGAAGGCCGAGGCGTCGGCGACGCGAACGGGCAGGAAGGCCGTTTCGAAGAACTGCCGCGCGTCCGCCGCGCCTCTGGCGGCGGCGCAGGCCCGGGGCCATTCGTCGGCACTGACGAGACCACTGACATCTTCGCGTGCGACCGCGCGATCGCAGCTCTTGCGAAAGGCGGCGAGCGCACCGTCCACATCCGTCGTCGCCCATCCCGGCAGGTCGCCAAACCCGACGATCGACACGCCGCTTTCGAGCGCGCTTTCCGGCGCTGCCGGCGCGCGGTCGGCAACAGCCGGTGCAGAGGGAGGCGTGCGGTCGCCGGTCTGGCTGGCGCAGGCCGCCAGACACATCAGAAGGGCCAGTCCCGAAATAAACTTCATCGACTCGCCTTTCGAATTTCCGTCGAAGCATGCGGACAATTTCTGTCCCTGTAACGGGCTACGGACAGGATGCGAACAACCTCCCGATTATCCTCGGGAGAAAACGATCATGTACCGGCTGTCCTCATTCGCCTTCGCCACCATGCCCATGACGGCGGCAGCCGCCATCGCGATCCTCGGGACCGGCCCCGGCCTGCCGGGCGCCGCCGCAGCGCAGGAGGCCGCGACCGAAGCGCTGCCGTCCGGCACGTTTTCCGGCAGCAAGGGCCACAAGAGCTCGGGCGGCGCCAGCATCGTGCGGCTGACCGACGGCCGTCATGCCCTGAAACTGGAGGAAGATTTCCGCGTCACCAATGGTCCCGACCTGCGCGTCTATCTGAGCGCCGCGCCCGATCCCCGGTCCCGTACGGATGTGGAGGGCGCGAACTATGTCGACCTTGGCGAACTGATGAGCGCGAAGGGCGATCAGCTCTATCCGATTCCGGAAGGCGTCGATCTTGCCGGCGTCAATTCCGCCGTCATCTGGTGCCGGGCCTTCAGCGTGTTTTTCTCGGCGGCGCCGCTTCAATAGCCGCCCAGCCGTTCAGGATCGTTTCGATACGTATGCGAAACTGAACGGGGGCAAACCGCGCGCTTTTCACGCTGGAATGAGGCAGTGACCGATTGCCGCTGACACCGGCTGGGCGTATCTTTCCATCCAGCGGGGTTGATGAGGCCAGTGCGGGATTTTGCCCCCTGTTGCCCGTGTGGTCAGAAGCGGTCCCGTTTGCGTGACGAGCGCAAGGAAAGGCCTTCGTTACCGGTGCTCACCGGTGGCGGAGGCCGTTTCTTTTTGGCCGGTCTTATGGCCCGGGGTGTTTCCTTTGCCCTCCCGGTGCCGGCTTGCTAGCCGGGCGCGATGCCCGAACTCAAAATCGTCAGCTGGAACATCAATTCGATCCGCATCCGCATGCCGATCGTCGAGCGTCTCGTCGCCGAAGAAGCGCCGGACATCATCTGTCTGCAGGAGACCAAGGTCC
Organism: Pseudomonadota bacterium; assembly: GCA_039815015.1. Taxonomy (GTDB): domain Bacteria; phylum Pseudomonadota; class Alphaproteobacteria; order Sphingomonadales; family Sphingomonadaceae; genus Pacificimonas. Next base: position 1,425 of record JBCCAC010000201.1, read on the forward strand.
GCGATTCGCAGTTCCCGCACGATGCCGTCGCCGCGCTCGGCTATGAAACGCGTATCCTTCATGGCCAGCCCATGCATCACGGCGTCGCGATTCTGTCGCGCATCCCCCTGGAACGAGACGAACGTCACGACTGGCAGGCAAATGGCGAGGCGCGGCATGTCGGCGCGACGCTGCCGGGCGGCGTACGGCTCGAAAACGTCTACATTCCTGCGGGCGGTGACATTCCCGATCGCGACGAGAACCCGAAATTCGGCCAGAAGCTCGATTTCTACGGCCGTATGACCGACTGGTCGGACGCGCTGTCGACGCCAACGATCATGATGGGCGACTTCAACGTCGCGCCGCTGGAATCGGACGTCTGGAGCCACAAGCAGCTGTTGAAGGTCGTCAGCCATACGCCCGTCGAGGTCGACACCATGGCGCGGCTGCGGGACGCGCATGGCTGGGTCGATGTGGGCCGGAAGGTAATTCCGGCGCCGGCGCGGCTCTACACATGGTGGAGCTACCGCGCGAAGGACTGGGCGGCATCCGATCGCGGCCGGCGCCTCGACCATGTCTGGGTCTCGCCGGAACTTGCGGACAGCATCGTTTCGCACCGGGTGATGGAAGCGGCGCGCGGCTGGGAGCGGCCGAGCGACCATGCGCCGCTGATTACCGAATTTTCGCTGTGAGGTCCGGCCCCCTATGACGATCGCGGTCGAACGAGCGATTGACGAGCTGAGGCGGGGCCGTCCGGTCACGATTGTCGGCGACACGATGCTGTCCGTGATCGCGATCGAGCTGACGGATGCGGCGACGCTTGCGGCCTTCGAAACGGACCGGCGGGCCGATCTGCTTTTGACCGACAAGCGGGCGGCGCAGCTCGCGATCGCCAATCAGCGGCCGGCGGCCGGCATGCAGGCGGTGCGCGCGGCGCGGCCGGACTGGATCGATGCGGAGACCGCGATCGCGGTCGCGGATCCGGGTTTCGATCTCAGTGCGCCCCTGAAAGGCCCATTCCGCGCCCTCGACGTCGCGGACGAACGGACGGCGCGCGCCGCGCTGACTTTGGCCAAGCTCGCCGGGCTTTTGCCGGCTCTTCACATTCAGGATGGGGCCGATCGTGCGGAATTTCCCACCGCGCCCGTTGCGGAAATCGAGTGGCATCGGCATCCGGACACGCTCGTCGAGGTCAGCCGCGCGCGGTTGCCCCTGAAGGCGGCGGAGAAAACGCAGGCCGTCATGTTCCGCAGCCCAGGCGGCCCCGAGCATCTGGCGCTCCTTATTGGCGATATCGGCGAGACACCGCTCGTGCGGTTGCACTCCTCATGTCTTACCGGTGATGTCCTCGGCAGCCTGAAATGCGATTGCGGCGACCAGTTGCAGGCAGCGATCGCCGCGATCGCCGCGGACGGTGGCGGGATCGTCCTTTATCTGCAACAGGAGGGGCGCGGCATCGGGCTGGCGGCAAAGCTGCGGGCCTATCGCCTGCAGGATCAGGGTTTCGACACGGTCGATGCCAATCTGCGGCTGGGGTTCGAAATCGACGAGCGCGACTATGGCCTGGCGGCTGCGATGCTCCGCACGCTGGGCATTGCGAATATCCGGCTTCTGACCAACAACCCGTCGAAGCTGTCCGGACTGACGTCGGAAGGCATCAGTATCGCCGAGCGTGTGTCGCTGGTCGCCGGCCATGGCGAGCACAATGCCGCCTATCTGGCCACGAAGCGCGACCGGACCGGCCACCAATATTGAACCTACTCGGCGAGGAGGTCCTCGTCGGCGTTCGCGGCCAGCGATAGCATGACCGTCCACGCGGCAACGTTCTGCTGCACCTCCGCCGCATCCACCTTGTCGAGCGTGTCGTCCGGCGTGTGGTGCCAGTCGAAATAGTTCGTGCCGTCCTGTTGCAGTTGCACCACCGGATTGCCGGCATTGACGAGCGGCGTGATGTCGCTGCCGCTCGCGCGGTCCGTGCGGCCAAGCGCGATGCCGAGCGGGGCAAGCGCGGTCGCCGTCCGTGAGACCAGCGGCGCGGCTGCGGCTGGCAGGCGGCTGTCGTAGCGCCAGATGGTCCCGGCGCCGAAATCGCTTTCCGCGACCAGTGCGTGGCGTTCGTCCGCATGCGTTTCGGCATAGTGGAAGCCGCCGAACAGGCCGACTTCCTCCGCGCCGAACCAGACGATGCGGATGGGCCGGCGCGGCGTGCCCGCGTCCATGACCCGCTTTGCTGCCGCCGTGACGATACCGCACCCGGCCGCATCGTCGACGGCGCCGGTGCCGAGATCCCAGCTGTCGAGATGACAGGCGACGAGGATCATTCCGGCGTTGGGGTCGCGCCCCGGCACCTCCGCGATGACGTTGCCGCTGGTTCCCGTACCGGTCTGGCGCGGCGTCAGGACGAGATTCAGACGGACGGGCTGTCCGCGTGCCGCGATGCGCTCCAGCTGATCGGCATCGGGGTTCGCGAGCGCGGCGGCGGGGATGGGCGTCACGCCGTCTGCAAAGCGCTGGACGCCCGTATGCGGACTTCGCGCCGAATCGGTACCAATGGAGCGGATGACGATCGCTGCGGCGCCCTTCGCTGCCGCCACGCTTGGTCCCTGCCGACGCGGCGCGCCGAACTGGCCGTAATGCGAGCCGTCCTGCGTGGCGCGCATGGCATGACCGATATAGACGATCTTTCCGGCGACGGCCGCGTCGGGCGCGGCCTCCAGCGCGGCGACGCTTTCGAACATGACGATCTCGGCTTCGAGCCCTTCGGCGGGTGTCGCGGCGCTGTTGCCGAGCGCGGTCAGCGTGAGCGGTTGCGGGAAGGGGGCGACGATCTCCGCGCGCTCCTCGCCGCGGACCCAGACCGGCATGTCGAAGGTTTCGACACGCACATCGTCGAAACCGAGCGCATTCAACCGTTCGACCGCCCAGTCCCGCGCGCGCGCTTCGGCCTCCGTCCCGGCAAGGCGCGGGCCGATCTCCGTCGATAGTCCTTCGGTGAGGTCGTAGGCGAGCGTATCCTGAAGCGCCGCGTCGCGAAGTGCGGCGATGTTGGCCTGCGCCGCGGCGGAGGCCGCGCAGAGGCCGAGAATGGCGGGAAGGGCGAGGCGGGCGGCTATGCTGATCATGCGCGCCGTCCTAGTCGCGCGCGGGGGCGTCCGAAAGACCTGCGATGCGGGCGCGTATGGTAGCGAGCGCTTCGGGTGTGTCGGCGTCCATGAAGATCGCGTCGGTGCCGGCGTCGATATCGACGATCCGGTCCTGTCGTTCCGCGAGCAGCGCCTTGCCGCCGAAGTCGCCGGTGAGGCGCTTGAGGTCGGGAATGTGCGCACGGCCCCACAGGACGGGGTTGCCGCGCCGGCCCGCAAAGGTCGGAGCGACGATGGCGTGCGCATGAGGAGCGGCGGCGGCGAGATCCTGCAGAAGCGCAGCGGGAATGAGAGGCATATCGCCGAGCATGACGATGACCGCATCCCAATCGTCGGGCATCGCCGCGAGACCGGCGCGAAGCGAGGCGGCCATGCCCTCCTCGTAACGCGCGGCGTGGACGATGTGCGTACTCTCGGGCAGCACCGCGCGCGCTGCCGCCGCGTCGTGCCCCGTGACAGATCGGAAGAGCA
>JBCCAC010000341.1:0-2945 GCA_039815015.1 Pseudomonadota bacterium
CGCGGCGCATCATGGCATAAGTCTGTGGATGAGTTTGTGGGGCGCGCAGGTAAGCGCTGTGAAGCTCCTTCGCCGGCATGGCGGCGTGAACGGCATCAACACCAAAGCTCGACAGATTCGAGAAACGCCGTCACACCCCGTCCCATGTCGCTCGCTGACCGCCTCTCCGACTGGCAGACCGCCGAGCTGATCGACGCAACCACGGCGGCACGGATCGCGGCGCATGAGGACGCGCGGTCGCGGCCGGTCGTCCTGTGGGCAGTCATCGCGCTCGGCTGTCTGGCACTCGCGCTCGGCATCGTATCGCTGGTCGCCTCGCAATGGTTCGCGATCCCGGATGGATTGAAACTCGGCGGCCATATGCTGCTGACGATCGGGGCAGCGGCGACGGTCTGGCGGGCGCGCACGCACGAGACGCTCTGGTGGGCGGAGGGCGCGCTGTTCCTGCTGGCGACGCTGGTACTGACGGGACTGGCGCTGCACGCTCAGATCTACCAGCTGACCGGCAATATCTGGCGGCTGCTGATGGCGGCGCTGCTGCTCGCCGGCCCCGCGCTCGCCATCGCGGGGCGGACGCGGCTCACCGCCTATGCGCTGATCGGCATCGCCATGTGGGCGACGATCAGCTGGGCATCGGCGGTGGATGGTGGCGGATCGGGCCATCTTCTCGTTCAGGGGCTGGCTATCGCCGTCCCCTGGCTCGCCCTGGCCCTGGCGGCGTTCGTCCGCGATCGGTCCGCCTTCGCCAGCGGGCTGACCGAAGCGGCGGCCGTCGTGATTCTTGTCAGTGCCAGCCTGATCCACATCGCCTGGGCCGATCCGGTAGCCGGGGCGGATGCGGCCGACATGGCGGTGCGCTTCGCCGTCGCCCTGCCCGCCGCCGCGCTCGCCATCTGGGCGCAGCGAACGCATGGCCCCCTGCCCCGGCAATTCGCGCTGCCGCTGATCGCCATACCGTTTCTGGCCGCCGCTCTCGCCGTTGCCCTGCCGCATGGCAATGGCCCCCTGCCCCGTTTCGTCGGCGCGCTGATCTATGCCGCGATGTGGGGCGGCGTCGGCTGGGTGACGGCACAGCGCGGCTGGCGCACCCTGTTCGGTATCGCCATCGGCGCGCTCGCGCTCAGGCTGTTCATCATCTATTTCGAGCTGTTCGGAACGCTGGCGACGACCGGGTTCGGTCTCGTCATGGCCGGCGCGCTCCTGATCGGCATCGCACTCGCCTGGCGGCGCATTTTCAGGCGGTTCGGGTCATGAGGCGGCGCGTGCTGGCCTTCGTACTGCTGCTCCCCATTCTCGGCCTCACCGCCCATATCGGCTGGCGCGTGGTGGAGGGGGCGGGCGCGACGGACTGGACCATTCCCATCACCGGCATCGACCCACGCGACCCGCTGCGGGGCAATTATCTCATTTTCCGCTACGCCTGGACGGTAGAAGGCGATCCGGCGACATGTGATGAGGATGGTTGCGAAATCTGTCTGGTCGGGCCGCCGCCCGACGGGTCGCGGCTGCGCATCGTTACGGGAAGCGATCCGGCCTGCAAATATCCGGTCGACTGGGCGGCGAGCGGACTGCGCCTGAGCTTCATGGCCGAAAGTGACGAAAACGGCGGACAAGGCCCGGTTTTCAGCGGGCGTTTCTTCCTGCCCGAAGCCGAAGCGGCGGATGCGGCAGCGGCGCTCGGGTCTGGTCAGCCCGTAGGCGCACGCGTACGCAGAACCCGAAACGGGCGGCTCCTGGTCCGGGAGCTCGGCCCTGAAAACCTGACGGAGACTGCCCCATGATCCGCGTTCTCGCCACCGCCGCCGCGCTTTCCCTGCCGCTCACCGGCCTCGTTTCCGGCGTGCAGGCGCAGGATGCCGACCGCTTCAAGGATGTGGTGATTGAGACGGAAACGGCCGGCGCGGGCGTCGAGGTGCTGTACGGGGCGGGCGGGAATCTCGCGCTCGCTTATGGAACGGGCGCGAATGGCGAGGCCGAAGCCTTTCTGGTCGACGACCAGTTCGCGCCGCTGACCGATCGAATCATGGCGAAGGTGCAGGAAATCGCGGGCACCGACGTCAAATTCCTCGTCAACACGCATTGGCATTTCGATCATTCGGGCGGCAACGAGAATTTCGGCAAGGCCGGCGCGGTCATCGTCGCACACGACAATGTACGCCAGCGCATGGCGAAGGATGGAACGGCCGGCGGGCGCGAGGTGAAGGCCTCGCCGCCCATCGCGCTCCCCACCCTCACCTTCCGCGACCGGCAGACGATCAACAGCGCCGGCATGACCATCCGCGCGATCCACGTTCACCACGCACATACGGACGGCGACGCGCTCGTGCATTTCGTCGAGCCGAACGTTATCCACATGGGCGACACGTTCTTTTCCAGGACGACGAACAGCTTTCCCTTCATCGACACGAATTCCGGCGGCAGCATTCAGGGCGCCATCACCGCCGCGGAGACGGGGCTGAAACTCGCCGATGCGGAAACGGCGATCATTCCGGGTCATGGCAAGCTGACGAACCGCGCGGAGCTCGCCGAATATCGCGACATGCTCGTCGATATTCGCGACCGCGTGCAGGTGCTGATCGACAGCGGCGAGGACCGCGATGCCGTCATCGCCGCCAAGCCCGCCGAAGCCTATGCGGCGGCGCGGGCGGAAGGCTTCATCGACGCCGACCGCTTCGTGGGCACCGTCTATGACGGCCTGACCAATTTCGGCGCGCATACGCACGAAAATGGCGAGCGGCACGTCCGGTAGGTTGCTTACCTTTTCGTGCTGAGGCGGAGCGGTCCGGGGCGCGGTCGCCAGGCTCTACGGAATTAGACCCGCTTCGTGACCGCGATCGCAGCCCGGCAGCCGGCGCGGATGACGGCACTGAGGAGAGGATAGCCGGGCGTGTCCTCGGCGCCATGGGCGAGCGCGGTTTCCTTGTGCTCCAGCTCCTCGGCCTGGA
>JBCCAC010000406.1:0-2202 GCA_039815015.1 Pseudomonadota bacterium
AAAAGGGACCGCAAAGCCCGCGTTTCCGCGGCGAACACGCGCTGCGCCGCTATCCGAACGGCGAGGAGCGCTGCATCGCGTGCAAACTGTGCGAGGCGGTCTGCCCGGCTCAGGCCATCACCATCGAGGCGGAACCGCGCGAGGACGGCAGCCGCCGGACGACGCGCTACGCCATCGACATGACGAAGTGCATCTATTGCGGTTTCTGCCAGGAGGCGTGCCCCGTCGATGCCATCGTCGAGGGGCCGAATTTCGAATATGCCACGGAAACGCGCGAGGAACTCATCTACGACAAGCAGAAACTCCTCGAAAATGGCGAGCGCTGGGAACCGGCCCTCGCGGCGAATCTTGCGGCGGATGCGGCCTACCGTTAGGGGCCGCGCAACGCCGCACGGGGACACCGTCCCCAAACCCCATCATATCGAGCCTGACGAACGGCGCAGACGGGACCAGTCCTCCATTGGTTGAAGCGATCATCTTCTACATGCTGGCGGGGATCGTGCTCCTGTCGGGAACAGCGGTGATTCTCTCGAAGAATCCCGTGCACAGCGTCCTGTGGCTGATCCTCGCCTTCTTCAACGCGGCCGGTCTGTTCCTGCTCCTGGGCGCCGAGTTTCTCGCGATGATCCTCGTCATCGTTTACGTCGGCGCCGTCGCGGTCCTGTTCCTGTTCGTCGTCATGATGCTGGACATCGATTTCGCGAAGCTGCGCGAAGGCTTCGTCAGCTATCTGCCGTTCGGCCTGGTTCTGGCAGGCGTCCTTGCCGCCGAGCTTCTGGTGGCCGCGACCGCCGCCGTTATCGGGGGCACGCCGGTCGAGCCGGTCACCCCGGCGCTCGCGACCGTGACGGGCGTTTCCAATACCGAGGCGCTCGGCGCGCTGATCTACACCCGCTATGTCTACGTGTTCCAGGGGGCGGGTATGATCCTCCTGACCGCCATGATCGGCGCCATCGTCCTGACGCATCGCCAGCGCGGCGGCGTGAAGCGGCAGGTGATCGCCGAGCAGGTCGGCCGCCGCCCTGACGAGGCGGTGCGCATCACCCGGCCCGCGGTCGGCGAGGGTATCGAACTGTGATCATCGGCCTGTCGCACTATCTGACCGTCGCCGCGATCCTCTTCGTGCTCGGCGTGCTCGGCATTTTCCTCAACCGGAAGAACGTCATCGTCATCCTGATGTCGGTCGAGCTGATCCTTCTGGCCGTGAACATCAACATGGTGGCGTTTTCCAGCTTTCTGGGCGACCTGACCGGTCAGATCTTCGCCATGTTCATCCTGACCGTCGCGGCGGGCGAAGCGGCCATCGGCCTCGCGATCCTCGTCCTCTATTTCCGCAATCGCGGCACGATCGCGGTCGACCAGATCAATCAGATGAAGGGGTAGGGGGGCGATGCTCCAGACCATCGTCTTCCTTCCGCTCCTCGCCGCGATCATCGCGGGGCTGGGCAATCGCACGCTTGGCAATACGGTCACGAAAAGCCTGACCACCGGCGCGCTGTTCGTCGCGGCGGCGCTGTCATGGATCCTGTTCTTCGACGTGGGGTTCGGCGATACGAGCTACGTCCAGCCGGTGTTCGAGTGGTTCCGCTCGGGCGATCTCGTCGTCAACTGGTCGCTTCGCCTCGATACGCTGACGGCCATCATGCTGATCGTCGTGACGACCGTGTCCGCGCTCGTCCATCTCTACAGCTGGGGCTACATGGCGGAGGATCCGGACCAGCCGCGCTTCTTCGCGTATCTGTCGCTGTTCACCTTCGCGATGCTGATGCTCGTGACGTCGGACAATCTCGTGCAGATGTTCTTCGGCTGGGAAGGCGTGGGCCTCGCCTCCTATCTCCTGATCGGCTTCTGGTATCAGAAGCCCTCCGCCAACGCCGCGGCCGTCAAGGCGTTCGTCGTCAACCGCGTCGGCGATTTCGGCTATTCGCTGGGCATTTTCGGCATATTCCTCGTCTTCGGGACGACGGACCTTTCCCTAATCAACGAGACAGCGACGGCCTATCAGGGCCGGACGTTCACCTTCCTGGGCAGCGAGGTCGACATCTTGACGACGCTCTGCCTGCTCCTCTTCGTCGGCGCGATGGGGAAGTCGGCGCAGCTTGGCCTTCATACCTGGCTGCCGGACGCGATGGAGGGGCCGACGCCGGTCAGCGCGCTCATCCACGCCGCGACCATGGTGACGGCGGGCGTCTTCATGGTCTG
>JBCCAC010000129.1:0-6864 GCA_039815015.1 Pseudomonadota bacterium
AGGTGGCGCGGTCAGCGGTGGCGGCCACCGCCCGCTCGATCCTGAGGGCCAGCGATGTCGGCGGCGCGGCGCGGCGCCTGACGACGGACATCAGCGCCGGCAACGGATTGACCCGGCCACTGAAAAGCCGGCGCCAGGCGGCCGGTTGCAGCAGGCGCCGCCGGTAGTGCGCGCGTTCGGCGGCGGCCGAACGGGTTTCGCCCGCCTCGAACGGCCAGGGGTTCATGGCGATGATGCTGTCCACGATATCGCTGCCCAGCAGCAATGCGGTCGCCGCGTCGCAAAGGCCGATGCCGACGACGTGCGTCACGCCCTTCGCTTCTGCCTGCAGCGCCGCGACGGCGGCGGCGATGTCCGGGCCGCTTTCCAGATAGCCGGGATCGTCACCGGTGGAATCGCCGATTCCTCGGCGATCGAAGCGCAGAACGGGATGGCCGGCCTGAGACAGGATATTCGCGAGCGTCAGGAACAGGCGTTGTGGACCGCAACTGATCTGTCCGCCGCCGACGGCGATAACCACCCCGACCGTGCCATTTGCGGGATGCAGCCAGCCCGCCAGCACGTCGTCCCCACAGGACATGGCGAGCGGCGTCATGACAGGCGGGCCTGCGCCAGTGCCGCGATGCGGCGGGCCGCATCCCTGGCACGCACCGGATCGGCCTGACGCCAGACCGGGGGTATGGTCGCGGCGATCTCATCATCGGCGCCGATGCTCTGGTTCAGGCGCGCGGCCGAGAGCGCCCGGGCCGTTGCCGCAGTGACGACATAGCCCGCCAGATGGACTGCTTCCCCCGCCGCCCATCGCGTCTTGGTCTCCGTCTTGGCAGCCCCGCCGGTACGTTCGGCATCGCCGACCTGCTGCGTGCGCTTCAGATCCGTCAGGAGTCTCTCACCACGGCGAACCGGCGCGATCGCGAGGTGCGGCTCGTCTGGCGGCACGAGCAGGGCGCCGCCGCGCAATGAGAGCACCAGCAGGCGGCGATCCGTTTGTGCTGCCAGAAACGCGTTCAGAGCGGCGACGGCGATCTCCATATCGAACGGCCTGCCATCCGCATGATTGCCGGTGCGCGGCAGGTCCGGACAGGCGCTTTCGATACCGAGCGCCGCCAGGGCGTCACCGATATCGGCGGTCAGGCGGCGGCAGCGGTTCAGTTCCTCGAACAGGGGCTGCGCGAAAACGACCAGCGGCTCGCCCGGCGTCCCGACCGGACCGCGGCGCACGACCGGCAATTGGTGGTCGCCGACGGTCTCTAAGGTTTGCCGGAAGGGCGCATATCCCGGCGGGCGGTCCATGAGCCCTGCCGCTAACCGGCGACTTTCGCCCGTACGAATGCCGTCAGGGATCCGAAGGTGGCAAACAGGTCGCCATCGACCTCGTCATCGTCGATGATGATGTCGAGCCGGTCTTCCAGCTCGGTCAGCAGACCGGCGACGGCCATGGAATCGAGTTCCGGCAGCGCGCCGAAAAGCGGTGTGTCACCGGTCAGGCTTTTCGCGGTTTGATCATCCAGCGCCAAGACGTCCGTCAGGACCGTACGGACCTGCCCCTCCACCTTGTCATCGACCGTATCACTATCGCCATGGGCGCTAAGGTCCGACATTCACTTCCCGTTCGAACGGCTTTGACAGGCCCGCGCTTATACTGGCAGGGCGCGCCCGTGCAACGACCGGGACGGACGCGGATATTGGCGGCTGGGGAGTGGAAAGACGGACGGCGCGAGCGGGCGTCCTACATTGCCGCGCGAATTGGCAGCCTCGTGCCGGGGATCGGCTGGCACCGCTACCGGCTGATCGCCGTCCCGCGCGAGGGGATGCCGGCGATGCCGCGCGGCTATGACGTTCGGGCTGTCGACGCCGCGTCGCTTGCCGGGCGTACCGATGCGCCCCGTACCGCTCTCGACTGGAGAGCAGGTCAGGGCATGACCGCGCTGGCGGCCTTTCGCGACACCCGGCTGGATGGCGTGATCTGGGTGACCGACAAGGCCTTTCGAGAGGATGAGGTCGACGTGACCTGGTCGCCGCCCGATGGCGGTATCTGGGACACGGGGCTTTGGATCGATCCGGCGCGGCGTCTGTCGCGCGCCTTCGCGGCGCTGTGGGCCGGCGTTGCGAATTGGATGGCGGCGCGCGGTGCCGACTGGTCGTTCAGCCGCATCGCCGACTATAATCGCGCCTCGCTCGCGCCGCATCTCAGACTGGGCGCACGGTCCGTCGGTACGGCCGCCTTCGCGCGGCTTGGACCCTGGCAGCTGTCGCGGCAGGGCAGCGGCCCGCTTCGTTTCGACCCTTGTCCGCAAATGACGCCGCGCCGGCCCGGCTGATGCGTGTCGATTGCCTTCATATCGGGCATGCCGGCGATGCCGAGGCGCTGGTCGTGAAGGCGCGCCGCCTGACCTATGCCCAACTGGAAGCGGAGATCGCCGCCGTCGCGGCGGCGCTGGCAGCACGGGGCCTGGGGAGCGGCGATCGTGCCTGCATCTGGGCCCCGAAAACGGCCGAGACCGTGATTGCCATTCTGGCGGTTCAGCGTGCGGGCGGGATCGCCGTTCCGATCAACCCGGCGCTGAAGGCGACGCAGGCGCATCATATCCTGGACGACAGCGGCGCCATGATGGTGCTCGGCAATCGAGGCCGGCTGCAATCGCTCGATCGCGATGTGATGTGGTTTTCCTATGAAGACCATTGGGAAGATCTCACCGCCACCGGCAAGACCGGCAAGACCGGCGATACCGGCGAACCACCCGCCGGAATGCCCGACGATCTGGCCATGATCCTCTACACGTCCGGCAGCACCGGCCGGCCCAAGGGCGTGATGCTCAGCCACCGCAATCTTTGCCTGGGGGCGGAAAGCGTCGCGGCCTATCTCGGGACGGACGAGCGCGATCGCATATTGGTGCCGCTGCCGCTCAGCTTCGATTACGGCCTGAATCAGGTGCTGACCGCACTGCGCCAGGGCGCGACGGCGGTGCTGCTGGATTATCTCCTACCGCGCGACGTCGTGCGCTGCGTGGCGGCGGAGCGCATCACGCAGCTTCCCGGCGTGCCGCCGCTCTGGATGCAGCTGGACGATGCCGAATGGCCGCCGGGTGCGGGTGAGACGCTCACGGTTCTGACCAACACGGGCGGCCACATGCCGGCACGGCTGACCCGGTCCTTTTCGGCGCGGTTTCCGCAGGCGCGGCTCTTTCTGATGTACGGCCTGACAGAAGCGTTCCGGTCGGCCTATCTCGATCCCGGCCTCGCACTCGAAAAGCCCGATTCCATCGGTACGGCGATCCCGAACGCGGAACTGTTCGTGCTCCGGCCTGACGGCAGCGTCGCGGACCCGGACGAGGTCGGGGAACTGGTGCATTGCGGCCCGCTGGTGGCGCAGGGCTATTGGCGCGACAAGAAGAAGACGAAAGCGCGGTTCCGGCCCGCGCCGGCGGTCTCGCAACATGGCGGCATGGCGGTCTGGTCCGGCGATCGCATGCGGCGCGGATCGGACGGCCTCCTCTATTTCGAAGCGCGCGCGGACGACATGATCAAGACGTCCGGCAACCGCGTCAGCCCGAACGAGATCGAAGACGCATTACAGGCGACGGGCCTCGTCAGGGAGGCGGCGGCGTTCGGGATCGCGGACGAACGGCTCGGGCAGGCCATTCTCGTCTTTGCCGTCGCCAAGGGGGAAGCGGACGAGCCCGGCGTGCGGCGGCGCCTGATGCGCGATCTGCCGAATTTCATGATGCCGCAGATGATCATATGGGAAGACTCGCTTCCCCGGTCGCCGAATGGAAAGATCGATCGGACGGCGTTGAAACGAAAGGCCGCCGATCATGTCTGATGCTGTTTCCGGCGATGCCGTCTCCGACGATATCCGCATCTCCGGTCTCTTCACGGCGGACGCTGCGGGCCGTCTTCTGATCGGCGGACGCCCTGCGGCCGATCTGGTGGAAGAGGCGGGCGACACGCCGCTGTTCGTCTATGATGCGGGGATCATCGACCGCCGTATCGCCCGCCTGCGCGCCGCCATGCCGGCGGACATCGAACTTCACTATGCGATCAAGGCGAACCCGTTCGCGCCGCTCCTGCGCCATGTGACGGGGCTGGTGGATGGCCTCGACATCGCATCCGCGGGCGAACTCGACATGGTGCTGGCGACCGGGACCGATCCGGCGGACATCAGCTTCGCCGGTCCGGGGAAGCGAGACCGTGAACTCACGGCGGCGATCGCGGCCGGCGTGACGCTCAACATCGAGTCCGCCGGCGAGCTGGACCGCGCCATTGCCATCGCCGCCCGGCAGGATCGGCCCCTGTGCGCCGCGCTCCGCATCAATCCGCCCTTCGATCTGAAAGGGTCCGGCATGCGTATGGGGGGCGGCGCAAAGCCGTTCGGTGTCGATGCGGACCTTGCCCCGGCGCTTCTTGAGCGCATGCACGATGCGGATGTGGAGTTTCGCGGCTTTCATGTGTTCGCCGGCTCGCAGAACCTCAACGCCGACGCGCTGATCGAGGCGCAGCGTCAGACCGTGGCGCTGATCGCCGATCTTGCGGAACATGCCCCCGTGCCGCCGCCGACCGCCAATATCGGCGGCGGATTTGGCCTGCCCTATTTCCCGGGCGACGTCCCGCTCGATATCGAGCGCATCGGCGATGCGCTGGCAGCGACGGTCGCGGCGCGCCCTGATGGCCTGCGGCACACGCGCTTCATTCTGGAGCTCGGTCGCTATCTCGTCGGTGATTGCGGCGTTTACCTGACCCGCATCGTCGACCGGAAACTATCTCGTGACCGACGGCGGCCTGCATCACCAGCTTGCCGCCTCCGGCAATTTCGGCACCGTCATCCGGCGCAACTACCCGGTCGCCATTGCGGACCGGTTCGCACATGCGCCCGAAGAGACGGTGAATGTCGTCGGCTGTCTCTGCACGCCACTCGACCGGCTGGGCGATAAAGTTGCGTTGCCGCAAGCGAATGTGGGCGATCTGGTTGCGGTCTTCATGGCGGGCGCTTATGGCCGCAGTGCAAGTCCGGAAGCGTTTCTGGGCCACGACGCCCCGGGGGAGTTGCTGGTCGCCAGTCTTTAAGCTCGAATCGTCGAACGGATGCGAAGCTGTTTCAAAACGAGATGGATTCGCTGTATGTAGCGTAGGTGCGTCGGGGGTGGGATGGGACGTCGTCTCCGTAATAATCCCCGGTTAACGTCAAAGGCCTAACGCCCGCGGCTTATAGAATGCCGCATTATTTGAGGGGGACAAGACCATCATGACCCATCGCCTCGTACGTATTGCCGTGCCCCTGTTCGCGCTTGCCGGCCTTGCTGCCTGCAATGCGAATGCCGGGCTTCCGGAGCTGCCGCCGGCCAAGGTCGCGAGTTCCGAAGAGTCCGACCCCGCGCAGGATTATCTCATCGGCCCGCTCGACAATCTGCAGATTTTCGTCTGGCGCAATCCCGAACTTTCCACCTCGGTCACTGTACGCCCGGACGGGCGCATCACGACGCCGCTGATCGACGATCTGGAGGTTACCGGCAAAACGCCCGCCTCGCTGGCGACTGAGATCGAGGAAAAGCTCGGCGTCTATATTGCCGATCCGATCGTGCAGGTCATCGTCACCGGCTTCAACGGGCCGCTATCGAAGCAGGTGCGTATCGTCGGCGCCGCGACGCGGCCGTCCGCGATCCCGTTCCGCAACAAGCTGACGCTGCTTGACGTCATGGTCACCGTCGGCGGTCTGACGGAATTTGCCAACGGCAACGGCGCGCGGCTGGTGCGTGTCGATCCCGATACCGGCGAGCAGAGCGAATATGCCTTGCGCATTAAGGATCTGCTGCGCGACGGCGATACCAGCGCCAATGTGGCGATCCAGCCGGGCGATGTGATCATCATTCCGGAAAGCGTTCTTTGAGGGGCTTGGGACTCCGCCCGAACGCGACATCGTCCATAATCTGAGGATCCGACCGACCCGTCATGCAAAGCCTGCAAGAAGAACTGATGACCACCCTTTACGGGGTATGGCGCCGGCGTTGGTATGCGATCATCGCCGCGTGGCTGGTCTGTCTGGCGGGCTGGGCGTTCGTCGCGACGATCCCCAATTCCTACCGCTCCAGCGCCCGTATTCTCGTCGAGACCGGATCGATCATTCAGCGGGAAATGGGGTCCGATACGTCGGGCCGTGAACTGGGCATCGTCCAGCAGACGCTGACCAGCCGGCTGAACCTCGAAAAGGTTCTGCGCCGGACGGAGATGGACCTCGGCCTGGGCAGCGACGAGGCGGTCGATGCCGCCATCGGCACTCTGGCCGACAGCATCGCGGTCGGCAGCCAGTCGGGCAATCTCTTCACCATCGCCTACACCGCATCCGATCCGGATCGTACCGACCAGCAGAACGCCGATCTGGCGCGCAATATCGTCGACAATCTCCTGCAGATTTTCATGGAGGAGAACGTCACGGCGGACCGTGACGACATCAACGAAGCGATCCGGTTCTTCGAGGACCAGCTCGCCCAGCGCGAACGGCAGCTGGAGGCCGCGGAAAAACGCCGCGCCGAATTCGAAGAGCAGTATCTCGGCCAGTTGCCGGGCGAGGGGAATATCACGCAGCGCCTGTCGCAGGCACGCAATGACCTGGCGGCGGTGGAGCTGGAACTGGCGCAGGCCTCTTCCAGCCTGGGTACGCTGCGCAACCAGATTGCCGGCACGCCGACGACGGTAGGCCCGGCTGGCGGCGGTGGGTTCAACCCGAACCTGGGGCCGACGCCGGCGCGGCAGCGGGCGAATGCCATCGAACAGCAGATTTCCGACCTTTATGCCGCCGGGCGCCTGGAAACCCATCCCGACGTCATTCTCGCCAAGCGCCAGTTGGACAGAACCATCGCGCAGGCCGAA
>JBCCAC010000391.1:0-2378 GCA_039815015.1 Pseudomonadota bacterium
CGCCATGGGCTAAATCTCCTCGTCAATCGTCAGACGCCAGGCGGACAGCAACCGCCAATCGGCGGGAATCGTCGATTCCACCACGCGGCCGACACTGAAATCCGCGTGCACCAGCCCGGTCGGCGTTGCGATGCCCAGATGATGCTGGCCCGCCGCGACCAGCAGCTGCACCACATCGGCGGGCCGCATCGCCTTCCTGCGCCTCAGCCCTGCTTTTGCGAGTGCCGCGGCCAGGCGCTCGCCATTGTCCGACCGCAGGCAGTAATCCCGCGGCGGTTCCACGATCGGCCCAGCGCAGATGACGATATCGTCGCCGCCGAACGGATCCGGCACCGGCGGCCCGCCGTCATCGTTCGCGCCCACCTCGATCGCCGTTGCCATCGTGGCGACGGGCCGACGGCCCCAGAACCCGACCTTCGTCGCGGTGTCGAAGACCGCATCGCCCACCGTGAACGGCCCGTATTCCGTCCCGTTGAGCGTAAACCCGACGGTCTTCGCGACAGGATCTCGCACCAGCGTCAGGACGTTGCCGGTCGCCAGCATATTGGCCGCGACATCGACGGTCGCGACGTTCCGATTGACCCCGCCGACTTCGGTATCCAGCTGCCAACCGCCGCCCGATACCAGCCGCAGCTGCACATGATTGTCGAGGTCGACGAAACAGCAGACGAGGTAATGATCGCTGTCGCGGTCGACGCCCTCGAATTTTACGTAATGGTCGGTCGTCCCGGCATCCAGCACCGCCGCGCCGTTCGTGCTCTGAAAGGCCCGTGTCAGCCCGCCGGTCCCGGTCAGTTCCAGACGGCTCGTATTTCCGAACAGTTCCCAGGCCCCGCCGCCGGTCGTGACGCGCCCGTCCAGAGGCTCGCCATCCGGCCCATCGAAACTATCGCTGTAAATGACCGTCATGCTGCCATCCCGCCATCATGTGTCTGAAGAGTTCCGGCACCGCCCGCGACGATCAGGCCGGGTCCGCCAGCTCGATGTCCCAGCTCGCGAAATCCACCGTGCCGCCGGCGGAGATCGCGGTCGCCGGACAGTCGGCGACGTAGAGAAGCCGGCCGCCGGCCTCGTCCAGCAGTGCGATATGATCGGCGGTGCCGGCCGCGCTCGCGTCGATCCCGCTCTTCGCGGCGATGCTGACGCGGCGGCCGTCCACCACGCCATTGCCTAAGCTAAAATCACCGCTCGACAGCGTCGCCGCCGCCAATTCGCCCGACACGGCCGCGGCATAACCTGCGGGCTCCCCCGACAGCGCCACCATGCGCGTCGCCTGCGCCAATTCCGTCAGCGCCGCATCCAGCACGCTGTCATCGACCTTCGATCCCATGATCGTCTCCCGCCCATTTCAAAAGAAAAGGCGGCCGCTTCCCAGCCCGGGAAACGGCCGCCCCAAAGCGCCGCGCGTTTTCGTTCAGACCGAGAAGCGCAGCAGCTTGATCGCCTCCGAATTCACCACGGCACCGCCGACGCGCTTCGTCGCGTAGAAGTGCACGAACGGCTTGTTCGAATAGGGATCGCGCAGGATCCGCGTCGCCGTCCGCTCGGCGATCACATAGCCGGCCTTGAAATTGCCGAACGCCACCGCCGTCGCGCCGCTGGCGATGTCCGGCATCGCTTCGGCCTCGACGATCGGATAGCCGAGCAGCGTCGCCGCCGCGCCCTCGGTCAGACCCGGACGCCACAGGAAATTGCCATCGGCGTCCTTCAGCTTGCGAATGGCCGACAGCGTCGTCGAATTCATGACGAACGCCGCGCCCTGGCGATGCGCCGCCTTCAGGCTGTGCACCAGATCGATCAGCGCGTCGCCATCGCTCAGGCCGCCATCGACGCCGGTATCGACCCGCTGCAGCGTTCCGAAGGGGCGCACGCCGTCCACCGCCTCGCTCGTCGCATAGTCCAGGAAACCGCGCGGCATGTCATTGCCGGTTCCGGCAACGAAGGCGGCACCCTCCGCCTGCGCAAAGTCCAGGCCGATTTCCGTCGCCAGCCAGCTTTCGACGTCGAACGCGGCATCGTCCAGCATGGTCTGCGATGCGGCCGGATTGGCGTAAAGCTCACCCATTGACGGCGCGATCTCGACGAAATCGGGCGTTTCGGTTTCCGGCCGCAGCGCGATCTCCGATACCCAGCCGGACTGGAACCCGCCCGCCATCGCCAGCTTGCGATAATCGCCCGATCCCACCTGCACCACATTGGCGACCTGGCGGATGGGGGAGGCGTCGCGCATGACCGTCTCGATCATGCGATCCAGCTCGACCGGCACGGCATGCCGGGCTCAATCCCGATCACGACGACAGAGTGCACGTTGGGGTTGGCGCCGGTGCCGATCATGGTGCGGAAATGCAGCTCCAGGTCTTCACCGAATTGCAGGCGCC
>JBCCAC010000149.1:0-6485 GCA_039815015.1 Pseudomonadota bacterium
CCACCCAGTCGCCGACGCGCACCTGATCCGAATTGCCGAAGCGGACATAGGGCAGGTTCTCGCCCTCGACCTTGAGGAGCGCGAGATCGGTTTCGAGGTCGCGGCCGATAATACGCGCCTCGAACTCGCGATCATCGCCCAGCGTGACCGTGATCGTATCGACGGGCGTCGAGCGGTTCTGCGCCGTGACGACATGATTGTTGGTGACGACATAGCCATCGGGCGAGATGATGAAGCCGGAACCGAGCGAGCTCGCCTCGCGCGTTTCAGGCTCTGCGTCCTCTTCACGCTCGCGGAACTGGCGGAACATCTCGTCGAACGGTGTGCCGCGGCCCATCATGCCGAACGGCATGCGGCGCACCTCGACCTGCTGCGTCGTCGAAACATTGACCACCGCCGGCTGCAACCGGGCGGCCAGGTCGGCGAAGCTGACGGGCGCGCCCGATGGCGGCATGACCTGCTGCATGGCAGCCGGTTCGTTCTGCGGTTCCGCCTGCGCCGGGGCCGGCGACTGCAGGGCGAAGGTCGCGGCACCGCCAAAAAGAATGCCGGCGGCGATGTAGCTCGTGGCCGTGTGGAGGGTCTTCATAAAGCGAGAGGTTCCTGTCCTTCGATCACATAATTCACAGGCCTGCGCCGAAAGGCGCGCGCCATCAAGACGTTTCCGTCGCGACGAGGGCGATGACGGCGCCCAGCGCGAAGATGGCGGCGCCCGCGATCCGTATCTGCCGTTCGCCGAGCGCGAACATCGTTTCCGCCGCACGGCGCATGGCGTCCGGGAACAGCGCATAGGCGGCCCCTTCGAACGCCAGAGCGAGGCCGATCGCCACGATAAGGACCATGCCGCACCTACGCCCTAACGCCGGCGGTTCCCCTGAAACTCCTCCAGGAACTCGTTCTCGGGCGACAGGATCACGCTGGCATTGCCGTCCTGGAATGCCGTCTCATAAGCCTGCATGGCGCGGTAGAATTCATAGAAATCCTCATCGCGACCGAAACTGTCGGCATAGATCTTGGCGGCGGCGGCATCGGCCTCCGCACGGACGACGCGGGCCTCGCGATCGCCCTCGGCACGAATGCGGCGCGCCTCCTGCTCGCGCGCCGTGCGCATGCGGGCATAGGCACTGTCGAGCGGCTGGCCCGGCGGCAGGTCGGCGCGCTTGATCCTCACGTCGACGATCTCCGCGCCGTAATTCGCCGCCGCGCCGTTCACGGCCGCCTCGATGGTGGTCATCAGATCGGCCCGCTCCGGGCTCAGAAGCGCGGCGAAGGTCTGCCGGCCAAGCTCGTTCCGGAGCCGCGAGGTCAGGATCTGCGCCAGTTCGTCGGCCGCGCGGTCTTCCGACCGGACCGCCTGATACATCCGCAGGGGATCGATGATGCGAAAGCGGGCGAAGGCGTCGACGACCACGCGCAGCTGGTCGGTCGACAGCACCGTCTGCGGCGTCATGTTGAGGTCCTGGACGCGCTTGTCGATGTAGACGACGTCCTCGATGAACGGGATCTTCAGATTGATGCCGGCGCCGGTCGCGCCATAGGATTCATCGGCGTCATAGGCATTGACGATACGGTCGGGCTCGCCGAGCCGGGTCACGATCGCCTGCTGCGTTTCCGAAACGGTGAAGGTCGACGTCGCGATCAGGATCAGACCCGCGAACAGGATGGCGAGGATGGCGATCGGATTCTTCAGCATCTATCGGCTCCCCGCCGCGGCGGCACTGGGCGCGGAAATCTGCGGCGCGGCGGCCGGTGCGGACGTGCTCCGGCGGCGATCGACCTCCGGCAGCGGCAGATAGGGGACGACGCCGTCCGCCTCCAGGATGGTCTTGTCGACCTTGCCGAGCACCTGTTCCATCGTTTCGAAATACATCCGCTTGCGGGTGACGTCGGGGGCCAGGCGATACTGCTCGTAAACCGCATCGAAGGCGGCGGCCTGACCGCGCGCCTGCGCGACCAGCTGCTGGTTATAGGCGCGCGCCTGGTTGATATACTGCTCGGCATTCTGCTGCGCCGCGCTGACGTCCTTGAAGGCGTCGTCGACCGCGGCGGGCGGATCGGCCTGGCGGATATCGACGCCGACGACGTCGACGCCCGCACGATATTCGTTGAGAAGCGCCTGCGTGCGTGTCCGCACCTCCGCGGCGATCTGCTCGCGCTGCGGGCCGATGGCGGCGTCCAGCTGTACCGAGGCGATCACCGAGCGCATGGCGCTTTCGGCCGCCTCGCGAATGGTCGCTTCGGGATTGGCGATTTGAAACAGGAACAGCTCCGGATCGCGAATCTTCCAGCGCACCTGATAGGCGATGTCGATGATGTTCTGATCGCTGGTCAGCATCAGATTCTCGTCCGCGGCGCGCTCGGAACCGATCTCGATCGTCGAAACCTGTTCCACCTTCGGCTTCTGCACCGTGACGATCGGCGCCGGCCATTTCAGATGCGTGCCGGGCGAGGTGGTCTTCAGATAGCGGCCGAACATCTGTTCGACGCCGCGCTCGTCGGGCTCGACCCGGTAAATGGACGTCGCGCCGACCCAGACGAGCGTCAGGGCGACGACGATCCAGGTCCAGGGCAGCGAACGCCCGGTCAGCGCACCGCCGCCACCGCCGCCGCCATTCGCACCGCCGCCACCGCGGCCCGTGCGCAGGCGCTCATGGCTGCGTTTCAGGAAATCGTCGAAATCGATGCTGCCGGACGATTTGCCGCCTTGGGAGGAACCGGAACCGCCGGCGCCGTTCGTCGGCTTCTGTCCCCAGGGGTTGCGCTTGCCGCCGCTGCCGCCGCTGCCCTTGCCGCCCTCATCATCATTCTTGTCCCAAGGCATTTACGCGTTTTCCCGCCCTACCGCTGTCATTGAGTACCGCCTATATAGAGAGCGCCCGGCGCTTTCCTATAGGGTCGCCCGAATTGCCGCATCCGGCCATTTCAACATTCGTTCGACAGCGACGTTGGCTGCAATGACCGAACGCAAAAAACGCCCCGATAAATCTGCACAGGGATGACATGACCAGGAACGAGATGACCGAAGACGATCTGCGCGCCGCGCTCCGCGCCGTCCGCGATCCGGCAGCCGGCGCGGACGTGGTCGCATCCGGCCGGGTCAGCGGCATCACCATGCGCGGCGGGCCGGGCTTCGTCCTCGACGTCGGCGGCATCGCACCGGGCGAGGTCGATGCGCTGCGCACCGCGCTCGACGCGGCGGCGCCCGGCGCCCGCATCATCACGACGGCGACTGGCAAGGCGCCGACAGGCGAAGCGCCAGGCGCGAAGACACCGCCACCGAAGCGCATGCCGCACGAGACGCCGCCCGCGCGCCTGCCCGACGTCCGGCACATCATCGCCGTCGCGTCCGGCAAGGGCGGCGTCGGCAAGTCGACGGTCGCGGCGAATCTGGCGGTGGCGCTGGCGGCGGCCGGGCGCCGTGTCGGCCTGCTCGACGCCGACATATACGGCCCGTCGGTACCGACGCTGCTCGGCTGTCACGATCGCGCCGGGGGCGAGCGGGGTCGCATCGTGCCGCTGGCGGCGCACGGCGTGAAGCTTCTCTCCATCGCGGCGCTGACGAAGCCCGACCAAGCGGTGATCTGGCGCGGGCCGATGGCCGCCTCCGCGATGATGCAGATGCTGTCCGATGCCGCGTGGACCGAGGGCGACGAGGCGCTGGACGCGCTCGTAATCGACATGCCCCCCGGCACCGGCGACATCCAGCTCAGCCTGGCGCAGAAGGTGCCGGGCGCGAAGGCGGTCATCGTGTCGACGCCGCAGGATCTGGCGCTGATCGACGCGGAAAAGGCCATCGCGATGTTCCGCAAGGTGGACGTGCCCATCGTCGGCCTCATCGAGAACATGTCGACCTTCATCTGCCCCGCCTGTGGGACGGCGACCGACATTTTCGGCCATGGCGGTGCGCGGGACACATCGGCCGCACGCGGCGTTCCGTTTCTGGGCGCCGTACCGCTCACCATGGCGCTGCGCGAAAGCGCCGATGCGGGCACGCCCGCGGCACTGGCGGATGGCGAAGCGGGCGATGCGCTCCGCGCCGCCGCCACCGCGCTGTGGGAAGAACTGGAGAGTCTCGATGCCGCTGACGACCGACGCTGAACTGAAGGACCTGCTGGAGGAGACGAAGACGATCGCGATGATCGGCCTCTCCGACCGGCCGGACCGCGATTCCAACCGCGTCATGAAATTTCTGCAGGATCGGGGCTATCGCGTGATGCCGGTCAATCCGACGATCGCCGGCGAACAGGTGCATGGCGAACATGTCTGGGCGTCGCTGGACGAAATCGGCGTTCCCATTGACATGGTCGACGTCTTCCGCCGGCCCGAAGCCGCCGGCGCGGCGGTCGACGCCGCGATCGCCGCCGGTGCGAAGTCGGTCTGGATGCAGCTGGGCGTCGTCAATGCCGATGCCGCCGCGCGCGCCGAGGCAGCCGGCCTGAAGGTCGTCATGGACCGCTGCCCGAAAATCGAGATTCCGCGTCTGGGTATCGCGCCGCGGGACTGACGCGCCGCCGGGCCTTTACGCCGCGCTAACCATGGTGCGGCTAGCGCTGGCGTCATGCCGGCCGTCGCTTCGCCCATTTCGATAGAGGACTTCGCGAACCGCGTTCGCGACCTTCCCATGGGACGCCGCCACGGTAGCGTGGTGGAAACCGGCGGCCTCTGCCTCGCCATCGCCGGTCTCGGGCGCTCGGCCGCCATCGGCGCGCGCGTGGAAATCGTTCGCGACGGCACCGCGCCGCTTCTCGCCGAAATCGTCGCGGCGACGGCCGACCGCGCGATCGCAATGCCGTTCGAGGCGGCCATCGGCGTCGCACCGGGCGCCCGCGTCGACCTGCTGCCGGGTCCGGCCGCGATCGCGCCATCGGCCGCCTGGCTCGGCCGATGCTTCGACGGGCTTGGCCGTGCGAGCGATGGCAATGTGGCACCCGTGCCCGGCCCCGCCCGGCGTCTCGTACGCTCCGGGCCGCCGCCGGCCGCGACCCGTGCCAGGCTGGGACAGCCCCTGGAAACCGGCATCGCCGCCGTCGACCTGTTCACGCCGATCGCCGAGGGCCAGCGTCTCGGCCTTTTTGCCGGCTCGGGCGTCGGCAAATCCGTCCTTTCCGGCATGTTCGCGCGCTTTGCCGCCGCGGACGTCATCGTCATCGGTCTGATTGGCGAACGCGGGCGCGAGCTGCGCGAATTCATCGAAGACGAACTCGGCGCCGAGGGTCTGTCGCGCGCGGTGATCGTCAGCGCGACCAGCGATGAAAGCCCGGTCATGCGCCGTCAGGCCGCCTGGACGACGATGGCCGTCGCCGAACATTTTCGCGACACGGGTGCGCGCGTCCTCTGCCTGATGGATTCGGTCACGCGCTTCGCCCATGCCTGCCGAGAGATCGGTCTCGCCGCCGGTGAACCGCCGACGACGCGCGGTTATACACCCTCGGTCTTCGCCGAACTGCCGCGCCTTCTGGAACGCGCCGGCCCTGGCCAGGACGTCGCAGAGGGGCGGATGGGCAGCATCACCGGCCTGTTCAGCGTCCTTGTCGAGGGCGGCGATATGGAGGAACCCATCGCCGACGCGGTGCGCGGCATTCTCGACGGGCATCTGATACTCGACCGCCGCATTGCCGCGCGCGGTCGCTATCCCGCGATCGATCTTCTGGGCTCGCTCAGCCGCACCGCCGACCGGGCGCGGAGCGCGGCGGAGCGGGCCCTTCTCGCCCGTGCCCGCAACTGCCTGTCGACCTGGGACGACATGCAGGAACTCGTGCGCCTCGGTGCCTACAAATCGGGTGCGAATGCGGATGTCGATGCCGCCATCGCCCGGGCGCCGCATATCGAGGCGCTATGCGCGCAGCCGCGCGAGGATCGTCGTAACCGGATGGAAACCATCGCCGCGCTTGAAGAGATCCTGTCATGACCGCTGCCGCTCTAAAGACCGTCTTCCGCCTCAACGGCCACGCCATGGACGAATTGAAGCGCGAGATCGGTGCCATCGAACGCCGCCTCTCCGTCAACGAGCAGGAATGTGCCCGCGCCGCCGACCGGCTGGAGGTGGAGCTGCGCGTCGCCAGCGAACTGCCGCACCTGGACACGGCCGCCTTTTCCGCGGCACAGCGCCAGCGTATCGGTGCGCTCGGCCATGAGCGCAAACGCCTGACCGCAGAACTCGAAACGCTACGCGAGCGCCTGTCGGGCGTTTTCGTCGACGCGCGGCCGGTCGAACTCGCCCTCGAACGGCACGAGGCGGCGCAGTCTGCCTCCGCGGCCAAGACGGCCCAGGCCAATCTCGACGAGGTTGCGGGACGGACAACATGACTTTCCCCTCCTTGCAGGGAGGGGCAGGGGTGGGTTGAAGCGAACAAAGCCGCGCCGAAGGCGCGACAGGTTTTCGGCTCGCTGACGATCGCACCCCACCCCGGCGTGGCATCGTTCTCCCGGGCCCAGTTCGAACCTCCAGATTCGAACCGTCTCGTTTTCGAACAGTATCTCGTTCG
>JBCCAC010000374.1:0-2571 GCA_039815015.1 Pseudomonadota bacterium
CCAGATGAAGCGATGGCGCGGAAACCGCCGCCTGACCGCCCGCGCCGTATCGATCGAATAGCGCGTGCCCAGCTCGCTCTCGAGCGCCATGGCGCGGATCGGCGTCCGCCGCGCCATGGCCGTCGCGGCGGCGAGACGGGCGGCCAGCGGGGCCATATCGGTTTCGGATTTGAGCGGGTTCTGCGGGCTGACCAGCCACCAGATTTCGTCGAGGGCCAGCCGCTCGCGCGCCGCCAGGCTGATGTGGCGGTGGCCCCGATGCGCCGGATTGAAGGACCCGCCGAGAAGGCCGATGCGTCGCAACGCGTTCCGCTCAGCCTTCCGGATCGTTCGGCGTATCGGCGCCCGTATCAGCCGTCGTATCAGGGGCTGTCTCGGGTGGCGCGGGCGCGCCGGCTTGGGGCGACAGCGGGTCGTCGATGGCTTCGCCCAGACTGTTGTCGTCCGGCTCGAATTCCTCCGGTTCGAACTCCTCTGGCTCGAACTCTTCGAATTCATCGTCCATGCCGGCGTCCGCGAGCGGCGGATTGCCATTGTAGATCTGCGCCGTGCGCGCCTGGATGTAGGCCGACTTCACCGTAGCATAGGGATCGAGCGCGTTGGCGATCACGGGATCGGCCGTGTCGATCAGACCGGCGCGCAGGTCGATCAGCCGCGCGGCACCGATGCCGATCTGCTCCAGCGTCGTCAGGTCGATGACGTCGTCCTGCAATAGCTGGAAGGGATTGGCGACCGCCTCCACGCCGAAACCGACCGCGTCGCGCAGGCTGGACGGACCAAGCAATGGCAGCATCAAAAACGGACCGGACGGCACGCCCCAGACGGCGAGCGTCTGGCCGAAATCCTCCGGCTGCTCGATCAGGCCGAATTCGCGGCCGGCGCGATCCTGCGTGCCGAGAATGCCGTAGGTGGAGTTGATGACGAAGCGGTCGACGGCGCGGAACGCCCGCTTCGGCTTCCCCTGCAGCATGGCGTTGATGAAGCTGAGCGGTTCGCCCGTATTGCTGAACGCGTTGGAAACGCCGCTTCGCACCGGCCGGGGGACGACGTTGCGATAGGCGACCGCCACGGGCCGGATCGCCGCGCGATCGACGGCGCTGTTGAAGCTGTAGACCTTGCGATTGACGCCCTCCAGCCGGTCGCCGTCCTGATAGCCCTTCGCACAGGCGCTGAGCGCGACGAGGGCAAAAAGCGTCAGCAGGCGGATCATGGCGGCGAAAACTTCCGAATGTCTTGGGGAATATCCGCCTCTAGGCCGTCGGCGTCCACCGGTCCAGCGGGCGAGTCGGACCGTTGTCACGGCGATTCCGCCGCATGTTTCGTGAATTGACATATAAAGCTTCCTTTATATGCATGTGGCCATGGCGACCCTGATCGACCTTCTCCGCGCGCTGGCGGACCCGACGCGACTGCGTATCGCGCAGCTGGCGCGGCGCATGGAACTGACGGTCGGCGAGCTTGCGCACGTCCTCGACCAGTCGCAGCCGCGCGTATCGCGCCACGTCCGCATCCTGGCGGAGGCCGGGCTGCTGGAGCGCCACAAGGAAGGGGCCTGGGTCTTCGTGCGCTTCGCGGACGACGAGGCCGCGCGCCGTGCCGGGGCGCTTCTCGACGTCGCCGCGGAACCCGATGCCGACATTGCCCGCCTGGATGCCGTGCGCGCCGAGCGGGTGGCCGCGGCGGAGGCTTATTTTACCGCACATGCCGGTGACTGGGACCGGCTGCGCGCGTTGCACGTCGGCGATGCCGAGGTCGAGGCCGCCATCGTCGAAATGCTGGCCGCGCGGCCCGTCGGCCGGCTGGTCGATATCGGCACCGGTACCGGGCGTATGCTGGAGCTGCTGGCGCCCGCCGCGACGACCGCGCTCGGCATCGACCGCAGCGTCGAGATGCTGCGCGCTGCGCGCGGCAAGCTGGAGGCGGCCGGTCTCGGCACCTGTCCGGTGCGGCAGGGCGACATGGCCGCGCTGCCGTTGGACGCCGCCAGCGTCGACACCGCCGTCCTGCATCACGTCCTCCATTTCGCAGAGCGCCCGCAGGACGCGATCCGGGAGGCGGCCCGCGTTCTGGCGCCCGGCGGCGGGCTGCTGATCGCCGATTTCGCGCCGCACGACCATGAGGAATTCCGCCGCGACCATGCGCATCAGCGGCTCGGATTTGCCGAAGACGCCGTGACCGCCTGGCTCCACCGGGCCGGGCTGGAGACCATTTCCGTCCGCCATTTCAAAGGACCGCTTACAGTGACCATCTGGCACGCGGCAAAGCCGGCACGTGCGGTTAAGGCCGTCGCATGACCGAAACGCCCGAACCCAAACGCGCGCATGCGTCACCGATGTTTGCCGATCTGGCCGGCGATATCGACGTGTCGTTCGAATTCTTTCCGCCGAAGTCCGACAGGATGGAGGCGACGCTGTGGGATTCGATCAAGACGCTCGAACCGCTCGCACCGCGTTTCGTCTCCGTCACCTATGGCGCCGGCGGTTCGACGCGGGAGCGCACGCATGCGACCGTTGCGCGGCTGGCCGATGAAACCAGCCTGACGCCCGCGGCGCACCTGACCTGCGTCGATGC
>JBCCAC010000104.1:0-7404 GCA_039815015.1 Pseudomonadota bacterium
CGAGAGCCTGTGGAACGAGATCGGTGTCCTCCTCGATCGCTTCAGCACAACCGAGTGCATCAACTACATCGCAAACGCAGGATACCGATCCGCGTGAAACGCAAAACGCTCTAGTCTTTGCCATAGCCGATGTCCTTCATCAGCTCCGTCGGCGCGTTGACGATGTTCATCGGTGGCATCAGGCTGCCGGTTGATTTGGCGCGCTTCCATGCCGCTTTTTGTGCGGCATAGTCCGCGTTCGATTTGGGCGCGGTGGCGCAGTAGAGGCAGGCCTGCGCGATCGCGAGCTCACCCTCGGGCGAACCGAGAAAATCATAGGCATCCTTCGCCGCCAGCGCCTGAACGAGCGCCTGCGGGTCCGCCAGCCCGATGTCTTCGGAGGCAAAGCGGACGATCCGGCGGAGGACGTAGAGCGGCTCCTCCCCCGCGACCAGCATGCGCGCCAGATAGTAGAGTGCCGCATCGGGATCGCTGCCGCGCATGGATTTGTGCAGCGCGCTGATCAGATTGTAATGGCCCTCGCGATCCTTGTCGTAGACCGCGACGCGGCGATGCAGCAATTTGGCGAGATCGGCGGGCGCGAGCGGCGCGTCGAGCTGCATGGCGAGCAGGGTCTCGACCTGATTGAGCAGAAAGCGGCCATCGCCGTCCGCGGTCCCGATGAGCGCCGTTCGCGCCTCGGCGGTCAGTGGCAACTGACAATCGAGTAACGCCTCCGCCCGAACCAGAAGTCGTTCGAGCGCAGCCTCGTCGAGGCGATTGAGGAGCAGCACCTGGCAGCGCGACAGGAGCGCGGCGTTCAGTTCGAAACTGGGGTTTTCCGTCGTCGCGCCGACCAGGATAACCGTGCCGTCTTCGACATAGGGCAGAAATCCGTCCTGCTGCGCGCGATTGAACCGGTGGATTTCATCGACGAACAACAGTGTCTTGCGCCCGGCGCGCGCGGCGGTCCTCGCCTCGGCAAAGGCAGCCTTCAGATCGGCGACGCCCGAAAATACCGCGCTTATGGCATGGAAACGCAGACCGACCGCGTCGGCGAGCAGGCGCGCGATGGTCGTCTTGCCGGTCCCGGGCGGTCCCCAGAAAATCATGGACGACAGGCTGCCGGCCGCGACCATGCGGCCGATCGTACCGTCGGGCGCGGTCAGATGATCCTGACCGACGACGTCGTCCAGCCGGCCCGGGCGCAGGCGCTCGGCAAGGGGCGCGTCCGGCGAGGGGGTGGATTCCGGATTTCCCGAATTGTCTTCTTTTGTGAAGAGGTCGGCCATGATCCCGGACTTATGGACAATGGTGTCAGCAGGAAACCAGACGAAACCGAAAAGCGGCCGCCCCTCGTTCAGAGAAGCGGCCGC
The DNA here is from genome assembly GCA_039815015.1 of Pseudomonadota bacterium. Lineage (GTDB taxonomy): Bacteria > Pseudomonadota > Alphaproteobacteria > Sphingomonadales > Sphingomonadaceae > Pacificimonas. The sequence continues at coordinate 1,356 of JBCCAC010000104.1, forward strand.
TCGACGTCCGGGTTACCGGTTTTAGCTGACGACGGTCATGAACTCCGAACGGCTCAGAAATCCGTCATTGTCGGTATCGATGCGGACGAAATCGTCAGCCACCATGTTGAGCGCCGTCGTGCTGACATAGGGCATCGTCTCATCTTCCTTGTCGCCGCGCACGGTCGGATTGACGCCGGCAAGGTCATAGATCGCGAATTCCGCCATCGACATCTTGCCGTCCGCGTCGCGGTCCAGCTGCACGAAACTGGCTTCGCCGTCGAAGGCCGGATCGGTCAACCGCTCGCTCGCAGCGGCCATTTCCTTCATCTTCGTCTTCACTTCGGTTTCCAGGCTCACTGTGTCATAGCCAGCACGGCGCTCCGCCTGCGCCTCGTCGAGCGGTACCGCCCGCGCCTCGACGAAGGTCGGTCCCTGACGCACCCGGGTCACGGCGACCTCTTCGCCATCAAGATCATAGCGATCCTCAAGGATGTCGGCATCGTCCGCCGCAGCAAGCTCGATGTCGCCAGCCGCAATCTCTTCCGAATTCAGGTCAGGCAGATTGGCGTCCTCGAGCGGCGCCTCGGCGAGCTCCTCCTGGACGGAAATGTCCGAATCGGATGCCTGGCCGCAGGCCGCAAGCGTGCCGACGCACGCTGCGATGGCAAGTACGGACGGGGACATGGGAAGACTGCGCATGAGAAAACTCCTTGATATTCGGTTTCCCCAAAGAACAGATCGGCCGACACATCGTTCCACGGCGAGATCGATCTAGATGAAATATCGGACGGATTCGCCGTTATAGCCGCGACGGTCCGGTCGATGTTTGCGACGAGTGGCCTGCGAAACTTGCGCGTTTTGGAAACGAGAACCGGAAAACGAAAACGGGCCGCGGAAACGTCAAAAGTCTCCGCGGCCCGCCATCGTGTTGCTGATATGTCAGGAGTCTGTTTTGGCGTCCGCCTCATTATCTTCAACGGTATCTTCAGCCGTATCGCCTTCAGATGCAGTATCGGCGTCTTCAGCATCAGCCGGCTCGGCGTCCGCGGTTTCGCCATCCGCCGTATCACCGTCCGCCGCGTCACCGTCCACTGCCGCATCATCGGCAACCGGACCGGCGCCTTCCTCGAAGACGCTTTCATCGCCGAGAATTTCGCCCCGCGCCTCGGCTTCGGCCTGCGCCTCGGCACGAGCGAGCGCTTCGGCAGCGGCGCGTTCGGATGGCGTCAACAAATCGTCTTCATCGTCGCCGGCGAAGATATCGATGCCCTGCGCCTGCTGCTCCGCTTCTTCGTTGGAGCGGGCGACATTCGCCTCGACCTGAACGACGACCTCCGGGTGCAGCGCGACATCGACGCTATGCATACCGAGCGCCTTGATCGGCGCTGCGAGCGTGACCTGGTTCTTGTCGATCTTGAACCCGGCCTCGACGAGCGCGGACGCGATGTCGCGCGCGGAAACCGAACCATAAAGCTGACCGGAATCCGAGGACTGGCGGATCATCGTGACCTGCGTGCCCTTCAGCTTTTCGGCAACGCTTTCCGCATCGCCGCGCTTCGACGCATTTTCCTGTTCCAGCCGCTCACGATCGGCCTCGAACGTGGCGCGATTGCTGGCATTGGCGCGCAGCGCCTTGCCCTGCGGCAGGAGGAAATTGCGTGCGAAACCGGGCTTTACGGAGACGACGTCACCGATATTGCCAAGCTTCTCGACACGTTCGAGAAGGATGATGTCCATCTGAGCCATGTCTCGTCTCCCTAGCGTACGATGTACGGCAGCAGGCCGAGATGGCGCGCGCGCTTGATCGCCTTGGCGAGTTCGCGCTGCTTCTTGGCACTGACGGCGGTGATGCGGCTCGGTACGATCTTGCCACGCTCGGACAGGAAGCCGCCGAGCAGCTTCACGTCCTTGTAATCGATCGGCGGCGCGTCGGGGCGGCTGAACGGGCAGGATTTCTTGCGGCGGAAAAAGGGGCGTCCCATTTGTCCGGTCTCCCTTAATCGCGATCGCGGCGCTCACGGCGCTCGCGTCGTTCGGTTTCCTTGCGCATCTGGACGGAGGGGCCTTCCTCCAGTTCCTCGACGCGAATGGTCAGATGGCGGATCACGTCGTCCGACAGCGCGATGTTACGCTCCATCTCCTTGACGGCCGCGGGCGGTGCGTCGAGATTCAGCATCACGAAATGCGCCTTGCGGTTCTTCTTGATCTTGTAGGCGAGCGTCTTGAGGCCCCAATATTCGGTCTTCGCGACCTTGCCGTCATTCGACTCGATGATCTTCGTAAATTCGTCCGACAACGCATCGACCTGCGCCGTCGACAGATCCTGGCGCGCCAGGAAGGTGTGCTCGTAGAGCCCCATCCGTCTTTCTCCGTATCCTGCCGATCGCTGGCATGCGGCGATCGCATGCCCCTCCGGCTTTCCAAAAACATGCGCGGCAGAGACCGGAGCCTCCACCGCGCATGACGCTCATATGGCGCCGACCGGCGCCGTTGGCAAGTTCGGTCTAGCTGGTGCGGGTGTCCGCATAGAGCGACCAGAGCGCCGCGACCTCGTTGAAGGCGCTGTCCTCTTCGACGAGATTGAACGCACGCTTCGCAAAGGCCGTGTTGCCGGCACGCAGAGAACTGATGCCAAGCCCGATGAGCGCCTGATTGATGTAGGGCGACAGGCGAATTTCGCGCTGCTGGCGATAGGACCGCCAATAGGCGACCGCGGCCGCGCGATAATTGCCCTCGCTGTAAAGGAGATTGGCCGCGCGGAAATAGCCTTCAGGACCGCGCCGCAAGGACGGAAATTCCGCCTTCGCCGTTTCCAGGCGCTGGTTCGCGGCGGTCAGGAGGCTCTGAACCTGCGGGTCCTCCGCCGACAGCTGCTCCGCCTCGATGCCGGTCTCGACCACATTGATCGCGACGCCCGGTTCCTGCGCCACCGTCGCGAACTTCGCGAACTCGATATAATCCTCGGGTTTCGTGATGTTGTCGGTCTCGCGCAGCAATTTGTAGAGCGACAGCTTCGCATCGCGCGTCAGGCTCTCGCTTTTCAGATTGTTGAGAAGCGCGCGCCAGCGGGTCGGCGTCGGATCCTGCCGGATCAGACGTTCGATGGTGCCCAGATAGGCGACCTTGTCGTCCGACTTGAACTGGGCGTTGGCGAGATTTTCCAGATAATCGACGCGCGGGCCGTCACGGGCGATCAGATCCTCGTAGATCTTCGCCGCTTCCTGGCTGTTGCCCTGACGGATATAGGACTGGGCGACGATCTTCAGACCCGTCGTATTGCCCATGCGGCGACCGAGGGCGATCGCCTTGTCGTAATCACCGGCCTGATAATAGAGCGGCGCAAGCTGTGCCGCGCCGGCACCGACCGATTCCAGATCCCGCGCCGCGGCGGCGAAATTGCCGGCGCGCGTGTTGACGAAGGCGGACATGCGCGCGACCTGACGCCGCTCGTTCGACGTGTCGGCGGCCGCGCGGGCCTGCTGGATTCGCTGCCGCGCGGCGCCGATCTGGCCGCGGCCGGCGAGCGACTGCGCCTCCTGCAGCGGAACGCCGACGTCGCGGTCGAGCGCCTGGGCGAGCGCGCCGCCGGTCGGAACCGCCAGCGACATGGCGGTCGCAAGCACCAGCGTGCGGATGGTCTGAATGCGGTTGGTCTTCATGAAAATCGGTCTCACTCCCTGATCGTCCTCAATCGTCCTTCGATACCCCTGCAAGGGTCGTTACGGACATAGACAGCCCTCGTCCAGCGGACGGGACGTCCGGTCCCTGCCCTCTGGACGTCGGCGACTGCCTATCACGGCCGCCGAACCTAACCACGCCGCGCCCCCGCGCAAGAGCGACTGCAGGCGGCGGCTTGCCCGTTTCCGTGACGCTGCCTAAGCGCCGGACATATTCCTATTCATATGCACGGAGACATGACGGTGCCGAACAATGCGTTTCTGTTTCCCGGTCAGGGCAGTCAGGCGCCCGGCATGGGCAAGGCGTTGTCCGAAGCGTCCGCCACCGCTCGGGCCGTGTTCGAGGAAATCAACGACGCGCTGGAGCAGAACCTCTCGAAACTGATGTTCGAGGGTCCGGAAGACGAGCTGACCCTGACGGCGAATGCACAACCGGCGATCTTCGCGCATTCGATGGCCGTTCTGAAAATTCTGGAACGTGACGCCGGAATGTCGACGAGTGGGACCGCCCGCTTCGTCGCCGGGCACAGCCTTGGTGAGTATAGCGCGCTGGCGGCTGCGGGCAGCCTGGGTCTGACGGAGACGGCGCGGCTGCTGCGCGTCCGCGGCGATGCCATGCAGGCCGCGGTACCGGTCGGCGTCGGTGCCATGGCGGCGCTGCTCGGTCTCGATTTCGAGGACGCGGCCGCCGCGGCGGCAGAAGGCGCAACGGATGACGAAATCTGCGTCGCCGCGAACGACAATGCGCCGGGCCAGGTCGTGATCTCCGGTCACAAGGCGGCCGTCGAGCGCGCGATAGAAGCGGCGAAGGCGCGGGGCGCGAAGCGGGGCCTCCTCCTGCCGGTGTCCGCCCCTTTTCACTCGCCGCTGATGCAGCCGGCCGCGACACGCATGGCGACGGCGCTGGCCGATGCGGCGCTCGACGCTCCGACCGTGCCCGTTGTGACCAATGTGACCGCCGCGCCGGAAACCGACCCTGCCCGCCTGAAATCGCTGCTCGTCGAGCAGGTGACGGGCACGGTACGCTGGCGTGAGAGCATCGAGGCGATGGTCGCCGGCGGCGCGACGCAGGCGGTCGAGCTGGGCGCCAAGGTCGTCGGCCCGATGGTCAAGCGCATCACGAAGGACGTCGCACCCGTCAGCATCGTCACGATGGACGATATCGAGGCGTTCGCGAAAACCCTCTAGAGCGAAGATCTGCTCGCTCGTTTCCGACCCATCAGCAAGGAACACCCCATCATGTTCGATCTCAAGGGAAAGCGTACCCTCGTTACCGGCGCATCCGGCGGAATCGGTTCGGCCATCGCCGCGGCGCTGTCGGAACGCGGCGCGACGCTGGCGCTGTCGGGTACGAACGAGGCCAAGCTGAAGGCGGTCGCAGACGGCCTTTCGGGCGACGGCCATATCGTTTCTTGCAACCTGTCGGACTGTGACGCCGTGGACGGCCTCGTCGGACGCGCGGTGGACGCGATGGGCGGCCTCGACATCCTCATCAACAATGCGGGCGTCACGCGCGACAATCTCGCCATGCGCATGAAGGACGAGGAGTGGGCGGACGTTCTGCAGATCAATCTCGAATCCGCGTTTCGGCTGGCACGCGCGGCGCTGCGGCCGATGATGAAGGGCCGCTTCGGCCGTATCGTGTCCATCACCAGCGTCGTCGGCGCGACCGGCAATCCCGGACAGGCGAATTACGCCGCATCGAAAGCGGGCCTCGTCGGCATGTCGAAGGCGCTGGCGCAGGAGGTCGCGAGCCGCGGCGTCACCGTGAACTGCGTCGCGCCGGGCTTTATCGAAAGCGCGATGACAGACGCCCTGCCCGAGGCACAGAAAGAAGCGCTGACGGGCCGCATTCCGGCCGGAACGCTGGGGTCCGGCGACGATGTGGCGGCCGCGGTCGTCTATCTGGCCTCCGACGAAGCGAAATACGTCACCGGTCAGACCCTGCACGTCAATGGCGGGATGGCGATGCTTTAGGGTGCGCACCCTAGGGTGCGACGTTACCAGCGGATCGCGATACCGCCGCCGACGAAACCGTCGGGCGCCGGGCCGTCGACCCCGACCCCGCCCGTGACATCCAGCTGAATATGATCCGTCACGAGCCATGTGATACCGCCGTCGATGGTCTGGAAGTCCGCCAGCCCGTCATTGGCGGCGATGAAATGCTCGATGAAACCGCCGACTCGCGACGCGATCGGAAAGCCCAATCCGATGGCGTTCGTCGCCTGGAAGAAATCGTTATCGCCCGCGGATGATCGTCCGATCCCGGCCGTACCGAACAATCCGAATCCATCCGCCAGCGCATAGGTCCATGGGATCGATCCTTGTCTTCCTAGCCCTGATCTTCTTCTACGCTTGGCGGATGAACGCCCTCGACCGGCATCACGGCG
>JBCCAC010000061.1:0-9472 GCA_039815015.1 Pseudomonadota bacterium
ATCGAGTCGCCATGTCGACCGCGATCGAAGACCTGCGCTCCTTTCAGCCAAATCGCGAAACAGCATTTGAAACCGCGCTTCGCTTCACCGCAGACGCGGCAGCGCCGGACTATATTTCACTGTTTTCTACCCTTGCGTTCAAACAAAAAAGCCGCGACTGACTATAGACATGCCGCCGCCTGCCGCGACTTTGACAGAAACGGATCTACCGCGTTCCGTCCCCCATCCCGAAGCGCTCGCGCCGACGGTGTCCGGCTGGCGACGCTGGGTCGGACTGGCGTTTTCAGCGGCGATCCTCGTCGCGATCATCATCGAAATGTCTGACGGCGGCATGTCCGCGTTCGGCGACGCGCTGCCGGCAACGCTCGGCTTCTACCTCGCCTTCGTTCTAAGCTATTCGGCGCTGCCGGTCTTCGACTGGCTGATCTATCGTCGCCTGTGGGGCATGCCCTTTGCCGGGATCACCGCGCTTTTGAAGAAACGCGTCGCGAACGACGTCATGTTCGGCTATTCGGGCGAACTCTATCTCTATGTCTGGGCGCGCGCGCGGCAGCGCCTGACCCGTGCGCCGTTCGGCGCCATCAAGGACGTCGCCATTCTCTCGGCGCTGGCCGGTAATGTCATGACCCTCGGCCTGCTCATCATATCCTGGCCCATGATCGCCGATCTGTCGCTTGAGATCGAGCCGCGCTTCCTCCTTGGTTCAGGTGGCATCGTCGTGGGATCGAGCCTCGTCATCCTGCTCATCAGAAAGAAGCTGTTCACCCTGCCGCGGCGCGATCTCTTCATCAGCTTCGGACTGCATTTTTTCAGGATCACGCTTTCCACCTCCTTTCTGGCGGTGGCGTGGTATTTCGCACTGCCCGAAGTGCCGGTCGCCTACTGGGCTCTGTTCGCCGCACTTCGTCTCGTCATCAGCCGCCTGCCGCTGGTGCCGTCGAAAGACCTTCTGTTCGCCGCCGCCGCCGTGTTCCTGACCGATCAGGGCGATGCGATGGGCAATGTGGTGGCGATGAGCGCCGGCCTATTCCTCGCGACGAACCTGATCGTCGGCCTCGTTCTCACCGGATCCGATCTCCTCGGCCGCAGCACCGCCTGAGCGATTACATTTTGCGCATTGCGGATGTCTGCGAATTCTGGTCGCCCGAAGGCGGCGGCGTGAAGACATATGTCGAGGCGCGCTGGCGCGCCGCCAGTGCTGCCGGGCATTTCGTATCCGTCATCGCACCCGCCGCATGCGATGCGGTGACCCAGGTTCCGGGCGGCGAACTTATCGAAGTGAAGGCACCGCGCCATCCGGTCGACCCGCGCTACCACATCTTTTGGGGCACGCGCCGGGTCCACGCCGCGCTCGATGAAGCGCGTCCCGACCTCGTAGAGGCCTCGTCGCCATGGCGCGGGGCCTGGCTGGTGGCCTCGTGGCCCGGCGCGGTGCCGCGCACCGTCTTCATGCACGAAGAGCCGGTGATGAAATGGGCCTATGGCTGGTTCGACCGCTGGTTTGCGCGCGATACGATCGACCAGCGTGTCGTGCCCTGGTTCTGGCGCCATCTGAAGCGGCTCTACGCCCGGTTCGACAATTTGATCTGCGCCGCGCCCAGCGTCGCCGCGCGTCTCGCACGCGCCGATATCGACAACACGCTGACGATCCCGATGGGTGTCGATGCCGGTGTCTTCTCACCCGACAATCGCGACGAAGATCTTCGTACCGAGCAGTTGCAGCGCATGCAGCTGCCGGCGTCGGCGACGCTTCTCATCGGCATCGGCCGGCTAACGGCGGAGAAGCGTTGGCCGGTTATCGTCGACGCCGTCCGCCGCGCCGGAAAGACGCGCGAGCTTGGCCTTCTCATCCTTGGCGGCGGCCATGCCAGCGCAAAGCTCGCCCGCACAATCGAGAGCGACGTTCACATCGTCCATCAACCCCCGATTGCCGACCGCACCGCCTATGCACGCATGGTCGCCAGCGCCGACGCGCTCGTCCATGCCAGCAATGCCGAAACTTTCGGTCTTGCCGCCGCCGAGGCGCTCGCGAGCGGCCTACCTCTCGTCGCGCCCGACGAAGGCGCGATTGCCGATCTCGCCGCGCCGGCCTGGTCGGAAAGCTATCGTACCGGGTCCGGCGTCGATGCCGCGCGCGCGATTGAAGCGCTTCTCGCCCGTCTGCCCGCCGCCCGCGCCGCCGCCGCCGCGCGTCCCGTTCGGACGCTGGACGCGCATTTTGACGACATCTTCGCTAGATATCAGGCCCTCGCCGCATCCCATTCACGACAGGAACGCCCGCAACATGGCCTGGCTCTATCTCGCCCTCGCGGCGGTCTTTGAAATCATTTTCGCCATGAGCATGAAAGCGTCCGACGGGTTCACGAAATTCTGGCCGAGCGTCGCGATCCTCTTCGCCTCCATCGGCGGGATCGGCTTTCTGACCCTCTCCATGAAGACGCTGCCGGTCAGTGTCGCCTACCCGATCTGGACTGCCATCGGCACGCTCGGCACCGTCGCGCTCGGTTTCGTCATCTTCGGTGAATCGCTGACGCTTCTGAAAATCGCCTCGGCGCTCGCCATCGTTCTGGGCGTCGCCGGCCTGAAGATCGCAAGCGGCTGAACTGCAAAGCTAAACAATCTCGAACAGGCCGGCCGCGCCCATGCCGCCCGCCGTACACATGGTCACGACCGTCCAGCGTTCGCCGCGCCGCGCGCTTCCAGAAGCGCGGATCCCAACAGGCGGCTACCGGTCATGCCGAACGGATGCCCGATCGCGATCGCCCCGCCATTGACGTTCAGCCGTTCGGGATCGATGCCCAGCGTGTCGCGGCAATAGAGCGCCTGGCTCGCAAAGGCTTCATTCAACTCCCACAGTCCGATGTCGGCGACGGTCAGCCCGGCGCGCTGCAACAGCTTGGGCACGGCGAAGACGGGACCGATCCCCATCTCCTCCGGTTTGCAACCGGCGACCTGAAAGCCGCGATAGATGCCGAGAATATCGCGCCCCTCCGACTCTGCCAGTTCGCGGTCCATCACCAGTTGCGCCGCGGCGCCATCCGACAGCTGGCTGGCATTACCGGCCGTCACGAAGCGCCCCTCCGCCACCAGATCGCCGCCCGACCAGACCGGCTTCAGCTGCGACAGGATTTCCGCCGTCGTCCCCGGCCGGATACCTTCATCGGCGGTCAGGGTCACGGTCTCGCGGCCGGTTTCGCTGCCATCCTTCGCGCGCAGGACCTTCTCGACCGTGATCGGCACGATCTCCTCGGCCAGCCGCCCTGCGTCCGTGGCGGCAGCGGCGCGTTGCTGGCTGATCGCGGCGAATTCGTCCTGTCGCGCGCGCGAAACGTCATAGCGGCCCGCGACCACCTCCGCCGTTTCGATCATCGCCATGTACGCGTGGGGCGCCTCGACAAGTACGCTTTCGTTCGGATAGCGCGGCGCATCCTTCGTCACCGTCCAGCTGATCGATTCCATGCCGCCGGCGAGCGCGATGTCGATGTCGCCCGCCATAATGGATCGCGCCGCCAGCGCGACGGCGTTGAGGCCCGAGCTGCATTTCCGGTCCAGCGAGAAGCCCGGGACGCTCTCAGGCAGCCCGGCGGCGAGCGCACACATACGCCCGGCATTGGCGCCCTGCGTGCCCCATTGATTGCCGACGCCCCAGAAGACATCGTCCACCCGCGCCGCCTCGACGCCGGCCCGGTCCAGTGCCGCCCGCATGACATGTGCGCCCATGACCGGCGCTTCGGTGGCGTTGAACGCACCGCGATAGGCCTTGCCGACAGCGGTGCGGGCGGTGGAGACGATGGCGGCTTCGCGCATGGGATTATACCTTTCGGGGCAACCGATAGCGGGTTAAACGACGGGATATGCGGGTGTAGCTCAATGGTAGAGCAGAAGCTTCCCAAGCTTAAGACGAGGGTTCGATTCCCTTCACCCGCTCCAGGAAATTCAGGCCTCCAGAAACGCCAGAAGGTCGTCACGCCGGGCGGCCGCATCCGGCTCGATATGCATATCTGTTGCCGGCAGGTCGGCAATCCTGCGCAGGTGTGACGTTGCAGCGTCCGTCATCGCCGGCGCCATCTCGCACAGCGCCGCCGCAATATCGGAATTGCTACCACCATAAAGGGCCAGATCGCAACCCGCTGACAGCACGCCTGCCATGCGGCGCGGCATGTCGCCGGCCAGTGCGTCCATCGCGATGTCGTCCGACAGAAGCAGCCCGCCGAAACCGATCTCGCCGCGTACGATCTCGCGGATGACCTTTTCCGACTGCGACGCGCAATGCCGCTCATCGAGCGCCATGTAGCGGACATGCGCCATCATACCAATACCGGCATCCGAGACGGCGGCGAAGGCGGCGAAATCTTCGGCGAGCTGGACGTGATCCGCATCGACGACCGGCAGGACGTGATGGCTGTCCGCCGTCGCGCGGCCCTGCCCCGGCATATGCTTCAGAACACCATGGACGCCGGCGCTCGCCAGCCCCCGCAGCACCGCACGGCCCAGGCCGGCAGCGGCGCGCGGGTCGCGCGCGAAGGCGCGGTCGCCGATCGCGACATGGGTAGCGTCATGACGAAGATCGAGAACGGGCGTACAGGTCACGTCGATGCCGGCATACCGAAGCTCCCTGCCCATGGCCATCCCGTGGAGGCGCGCCGCCTCCAGCGCCGTCATCGGCGCCTTTGCGAACAGATCACCGAACCGTGCGGCGGGCGGGTGCGCGTGCCAGTGCGGCGGCCCCAGGCGCGCGACGCGACCGCCCTCCTGATCGATCAGGATCGGTACATGATCGCGGCCCGTCAGATCGCGCAGGGATGCCGTCAGCGCGCGCAACTGTGGCGGCGTCTCGATATTGCGGCCGAACAGGATGAACCCGGCTGGATCCGCATCACGAAAAAGCGCGCGTTCGTCGGCCGTCAGTTCCGGCCCGGCCACACCGAGGATCAGCGGCGTCACGCGTCTATCAGCATGAACCCGCTCAGCGCGGCACCGTACAGGTCTCGCCGGCCAGCTTCAGGCGCGCGCAGAGATCATTCGCGGCCGCGCGATCATCCAGACCGGTCGCCCGCAGGCGGTAGAGAGTCGTATCGTTAATCGCGACCGCCTCCACCGATTTCGGCAGGGCCGCGACATAGGGATAGCGTCCCGACAATGTGTCCCATGCCGCATTGGCTTTGGCCGGAGTCGAGAAGGCACCCAGCTGTATGAAGGCCGGACCGGAAGGCACGGGCGGTACCGGCTCGGGCAGCCCCGCGGGCGACGGCGGCGGCGTTTCCACGATCGCCGCCGGCGGTGCGGACACCGCCGCGGCATCCTGCGCCTCCGATTCTTCCCGGGCCTCGCGCGCCTCGTCGATCAGGTCGCGCGGCGGCCCGTCCGCGGCGCCCGTGCCGACCGGTGGCACGACGGGTACCGGTACCTCCGGCAGCGCATCGGTCGCGACGTCTCCCGGTAGCGCCTGACCTTCCGCGACCGCGTGCATGCCGAGCTCGTCTTTGGGCAATTCCATGCCGCCGGGGTCTTTGGGCGCCACACGATAGGGACCTTCCGGCGCGGTCACCAGCGGCAGTTCGCCCGTTTCCGGGATCTCGATCTCGCCGCCGCCCATCGCATCGGCGACCCACCACAGGATCGCGACAAGTACGGCAATCGTCACGCCGGCGATAATGATCGTGCGCCGGGTCAGAAACCCGCCGCCACCCGTTTCGGCGTAACTCAGTTCGGCGGGCTCGAGCCAGGGCAGGTCTTCGCCCGCCGCAGCCTCGAATTCGGCATCGTCGCGCACCGCAACCACGCTATCCTCTCCCCACAAGCGGCCCGGTTACATTTCCTCGGGCGCGCTTACGCCCATGACATTCAAGCCGCTGGCAATGACATGCCTCACTGCGGCCGCCAAAGCCAGCCGCTTTGCGGTCTGTTCCGGTTCGTCCGGTTTCAGGAAGCGCAGCGCCGCATCGTCGTTGCCGCGATTGTAATTGGCATGGAAGGCCGCCGCCAGCTCGCCGAGGTAGAAGGCGATACGGTGCGGCTCGCGCGCCTCGGCTGCCAGAGCGACGATGCGGGGCCACTGCGCCGCCTGCTTCAAAAGCGCACGGTCGACGTCGTCGAGCGCATCCAGAACATCATCGTGCCCGGCGGCGACAATCCCCGCCTCTTTCGCCTTGCGCTCCAGCGATCGAATGCGCGCATGAGCATACTGCACGTAGAAGACGGGATTGTCCTTCGACTGCTCGACCGCCTTGGCGAAATCGAAATCGAGCGGCGCGTCGGCGCGGCGGGTCAGCATCAGGAAACGCACCGCATCCTTGCCGACTTCCTCCACAACCTCCGCCAGCGTGACGAAATTGCCGGAGCGCTTCGACATCTTCACGGGCTCGCCATCGCGAAACAGCCGCACCATGTTGACCAGCACGACATCGAGCGGAACCTTGCCGTCGGTCAGCGCGGCGACCGCGGCCTTGATCCGCTTCACCGTTCCGCCATGATCGGTGCCCCAGATGTTGATCAGCTCGTCGGCACCCGCCGCCTTCTGCAGATGATAGGCGCTGTCGGCACCGAAATAGGTCCAGGACCCGTCCGATTTCTTCATCGGCCGATCGACATCGTCACCGAAGGCCGACGCGCGAAACAGGGTCAGTTCGACCGGTTCCCAATCATCCGGAATCTCGCCCTTCGGCGGCTCCAGCACGCCTTCGTAAACATGACCGGCCGCCCGCAATGTCGCCTCGGCCTGGTCGACGGCACCCGATTGCTGCAGGGCCCATTCCGACGCGAAGGTCTCGTGGCGAATGCCCAGCTTCGCGAGATCGGTGCGAATGAGGTACATCATCGCCGCGACGGCGGCCTGACGGAACGCCGGCAGCCAGTCCGCCTCCGGGGCATGCGCATAGCGGTCGCCATGATCGGCCGCCAACGCCTGGCCCACGGGAACCAGATAGTCCCCTGGATAGAGCCCTTCCGGAATCGCGCCGACATCCTCGCCCAGCGCTTCGCGGTAGCGCAGATGTACCGAGCGGGCGAGCACATCGACCTGACCGCCGGCGTCGTTGACGTAATATTCGCGCGTGACCTCGTGTCCGGAGAAGGCAAGCAGACTGGCGAGCGCGTCCCCGATCACCGCGCCGCGACAATGGCCCATGTGCATCGGCCCGGTCGGATTCGCGGAGACATATTCGACATTGACCCGGCGGCCCGCACCCGTGCCGGACTGGCCATAATCCGTACCGGCCCTCAGGATTTTCGTCAGTTCCGCCTGCCAGGCAGCGTCCGTCAGGCGCAGATTTAGAAAGCCCGGCCCGGCCAGATCGACACTCGCCACGCCTTCGGCCGTCTCGAGTTCCGCCTTCAGCGCCGCCGCGATCGCGCGCGGATTGGTCCTGGCGGGCTTCGCCAGCACCATCGCGGCATTCGTCGCCAGATCGCCATGCGCGGCGTCGCGCGGCGGCTCGACCGTCACATTGCGCCGGTCGAGCCCTGCCGGCAGGTCACCCGCGGCTTCCAGCGCATCGAGCGCGGCATGGACGGTATCGAGATAGGCGGCGAAGATATGAGGCAAGAGCGGCCGTTCCGGTTCAACTGGATATCTGTGCGCCGCGCCCTAGCGGCCGTTTCGCCCGGATGCCAGCCGAAGGACCTCAGTTCACGAAGTCGCCGATATCCTGCCCATAGACGCGGAAACTCGTCATCGTCTGTGTTTCCTTCAAATGCGGCACGCGGTGCAGATGGTCCTGCACGAAATCGCTGATCGATTGAAGGTCATCGAAATTCACCTTGATCAGCAGATCATATTCCCCCGTCACCGAATAGACCTCGCTGACGTCGTCCAGTTCGGCGATCGCTTCGCCGCACTCCTCCGCATGGCCAAGGTCGCATTTGGCAAGGACGAAGAGACGATACATTCGACGGGGCCTTTTCAAACGGAAGGAAGCGGTCGCCCGTTCCCGGGCAACCGCCTCATGCCTAGTCGATGCGGTTCACGACCGCCATATCGGATTACTTGCTTTCATATCCGATCATGGAGTCCGACGACGCGATATAGGCATAATATTCGTCCAGTTTCGCCGTCGCGGCTTCCTGGCTTCCCGTCGCATCGATCATCGCCTGCATCCATTTGACGTCTTCCGGCGAGCGGCTCCACTCCATCGCGGACGGCCCCTCGGCGACCGGCCAGATCAGCGCCAGGTCATGTTCGCCCGTCATCAGGCGGATCATCTGCGGCTTCGGCGTTCCGCTGGCGTCTGCAGCGGGCATGAAGACATCCTCGACGATCTTCATCGCCTCGTCGGCTTTACCAGCCTGAAAGTCGACCATCACGATCTGATAATAGTCGGCATTCCGCTTCTCCGGCTGCATGTCCTGGGCCATGGCCGGAACGCCAACCGCCAAAGCGGCGGCTACCAAAATCGTTTTTACCACGTCGTATCTCCCTGAAGGGCGGCAAGGATTGCCGCGCTGACGAGGGAAATAGCGAAATTCGTTACGGTCCCGCGTGATCGCGATCCCGTGGGACCGCAGTCATCGATCATGGACGGCGATAAGCTGAACGGACAATGCGACCTGGTCGGAGTGAGAGGATTCGAACCTCCGGCCCCTGCCTCCCGAAGACAGTGCTCTACCGGGCTGAGCTACACTCCGACACGCTCGGTGACGGGCGGCGTATAACGATGCGGGTAGGGCCGGGCAAGCGAGCATCGATAGTGCCGCGTGATTGCATTTAGCGATGTATCAAAACCGCAGATTATCTTCTCGGTTCATTACTCTTAATATGCAATTGACCCGGACCCGATAGATACCGGATCCGGGTCAATTGCGAATGTTAAACAGCTAGACCTAGTCGCGCGCAACTAGCTTCCTGCGCGCACAAATTGCGGCCAGACCAAGACCCAGAAGACCGAGCGGCGCCGGTGCGGGAACATCAGCAGCAAGAACCTCCCACTCGCCGATCAGCGTAGCGCCGGCGACATCGTCAGCCGTATCCGCAGGAAAGAACAGGCTGCCAGAGCCGGTGTTGCCGAGCATCGCCATATACTCTTCTTCGTTTAGCGCCCAGGTTGCCTCGCCAGTGAACGCAAGGCTGCCCGCCGTAAAGCTCGCATCAGATCCCGCTGCGAACGAAAAGAGGTTCAACCCCGTATCGTCCGTGCCTCGGAATAGAGCGGGAGAGCCGTCGGAAGTGTTCTCGGCGCTCGTCAGAGCGCCCGAAATAAGAATATCGGAGAATACGCCGGTTCCTGATTCATTATAGAAACCAGCGAAATAAACGCCGATGCCGTCAGACCCCGAAACCGTGGCAGAGGAAAAACCGTCCGTCGCAAAGATGCTGACCTGGTTCTCCGTAGAGAGATCGACGCTCAACAGGACCGCCGCGTTGGCGCCTGTTGCACCCACCAGCAGCGTCGCTGCCGCAATGGCACCTTTAAATCGTGACATCCTGAATCCCCTTTTTGTTCGACTGTCTTGCCGAGCGGAGCTGTGCAAAATCGAT
>JBCCAC010000427.1:0-1722 GCA_039815015.1 Pseudomonadota bacterium
CCTGCTGTCGGTCTATGCGACCATGTATGTGCGCGATCATAACCGGCCGGTCTTCCACAAGGCGCTGGGCGTCGATCCGGCGGACTATGGCTACAAGGTGTTCTCGATCTGCACCGAGATCAGCAAGCAGGTCTTTCCCGTCGAACTCGACACCGACGACCCGCGCTTCCGCCGGGCGATGGAGGATTTGCGGCGCGCCTCGGTCAGCATCGAGGATGCCAAGACGCGCGGCGGCATCATGGGCGCGATCGGCAGGGTGTCGGGCATCGCGAGGGCGGGGACCGCCTTCGCGCGCATGTACCTGATGAAGCCGGTCGCCAACGAACTGCCGCAGACCGTGCGCCTGTCGCCCGCATGGTAATGATGTCCGATATGGGCCTGCCCTTTGCCGTCGTGATCGCGGTCTGGTTCGTCAGCACCGGGGTCGTGGCGGCGCTCAGCCACCGGCTGCGGCAGTCTTTCGGACAGGCGCTCGTCACCGCCGGAATCTGCGCCGTGGGCGGCCTGTCGCTCGTCGTCTTCACGAGCGGGTCGACCGAAGTCTGGGCCATCTACGCCTCGTTCGGCGGCGGACTCCTGATCTGGAGCTGGCACGAGATCGCGTTCCTGACGGGCGCCGTGGCCGGTACGCACCGGGAGCCATGTCCCCGCGGCGCGCGCGGCTGGCAGCGCTTTTCGCACGCGACCATGGCGCTCATCCATCATGAACTTGCCCTTGCCATGACGGCCGGGCTGCTCCTCTCGCTGGCCGCCGTCACCGCCAATCCGACCGGCGCCTATACGTTCGCCCTCCTCCTCATCTTTCGGCTGGCATCGAAACTGAACGTCTATCACGGCGTCCCGAACATGAGCGACGAACTGCTGCCCGGTCATCTCGACTATCTGAAGAGCTATTTCGGGCCGAAGCGGCTGTCGCCCATGTTGCTGTTCTCCATCATCGCGATCGGCGGTCTCGTCGGCTATTTCGCGGTGGCAGCCACGACCGCGACGACGGCGGGCGCGGTGGTGCAGAACGCGCTTCTCTGCTGCCTCTCCATGCTGGCGGCACTCGAACATATTTTTCTCGTCATACCCTTCCGGGAATCCGCCCTTTGGCAGTGGGCCCTGGACAGGCGGACGGACAGGACCGGAATCAAAGGGCAGGGGAATGCATCATGAACTATGACGCCTTTTTCAAACGCGAGCTTGATGCGGTCAGGGACGAAGGCCGCTACCGCGTCTTCACCGAGATCGAACGCCGCGCGGGCAATTTCCCGCGCGCCAAGCGCTATGTCGGTGGCGACATCCACGACGTCACCGTCTGGTGCTCGAACGATTATCTGGGCATGGGTCAGCATCCGACGGTCACCGGCGCCATGCACCGGGTCCTCGACGAATGCGGTGCCGGCGCGGGCGGAACGCGCAATATTTCGGGCACCAATCACCATCATGTCCTCCTGGAGGAGGAACTGGCCGACCTGAGCCATATCAGCGCGCAACTCTTCAACCTTTTCAGGCGCGCGCTCCATGAACATCTTCCAGCCGCGCCCGTCCTTCTTGGACATATCGTACAGCCAATTGGGATCAAGCTCGCGCCCACGATATTCTTCGACGAATTCCTTACGATTGATGCGCGCCTGGTCGGCGAGCTTTACCATGGAGCTGTCGATGGACATGATCCGGCGGTTGATGCCGTAAAGCTGGTCGATCAGCGCCTCGATGCGATTATTGTGCAGGTGAAGC
>JBCCAC010000156.1:0-6237 GCA_039815015.1 Pseudomonadota bacterium
CATCGAGAGCCGTACGCCCGCCACGCATCTGGAGAGTACGCGACTGACGCGAATAGGCGCCGCCGAGGTCAACGCGCAGCCCGATGGCATTTCTCTCGCAGGTGCACCCGTGGAAGCCGCTGCCGCCACCGGCCTGATCTCGCGGGAGCGCATGAAGGCCGACGGCAGTTTTGCCAGCGAGCAGGTCCACAGCTTTTACGACGCCCTGATCGAGAATACGCCGACCTATGCCTGGCTGGTCAGCCCGGACGATAGTCGACGGACGCAGCTCGATATCGGGCGGCAGTGGGTCAGGCTGAATCAGGCCGCCAACATGCACGGCGTGTCGTTTCATCCGGTCAGCCAGGTTCTGCAGGAATTCCCGCAGATGGCGGCACCGTATCGGCGGATCCACGATCTTCTCGGCATTACGCCACCGGCGCGCATTCAGGGGCTGTTCCGGTTCGGATATGCCGACCGCCCCGAACCCTCACCACGCTGGCCGCTTGAGACGAGACTGCTCGACGATGCCCGGTGATCAGATGTCACAAGACCCGCTGGTGACTCGGCTGTTGCTTGAAATTTCCATCATCGCGCATCTCGGCGATCTCGTTTTCGCCAGAGAACTGCCCAAGGGCGTAACGACCGCGCAATATGGCGTCCTGAACCGTCTCGTGCGTCTTCGACGTCGCGAAACCATCAGCGAGCTTGCCCGCGCATTTCAGGTGGCGCAGCCGACGATGAGTTCGACCGTCGCCCAGCTGCGAAAGAAGGGCCTCGTCGAACTACAGCCGTCGGACGAAGACCGCCGACGCAAGATCGTCGCGATCACTGCGGCCGGTGCGCGGATCAGAGCCGATGGCGTCCTGACGCAGGTGGCGCTGGCGGAGAAAATCGGCGCATCGCTCGACGAGCGCGAATGGGAAACGATCTTGCCGCAAATTCATCAGATGCGCCTCGGCCTAGAACAAGAGGTCTTCGGCGACACCGCCGTCTGATCAGCGCGGAACGGGCGGTAGGATTAGTCTGACGTCGCCATCCGAGCCGCGCGCCGCCGTTCCAGAACGTCGCCCAGTACCTTCTCGAAATAGGCATCGCAGCCCAGGCAGACATTGGCGACCTGCCGGCCTTTTCCGTCCGGCTGCGTCGCGGCGATGCGGAAATCGTCTCGCGACCAGCCGGTATCGAGGCCCATGGCTTCGGGATCGCCCTTATCGATGGCCTGCAAGGCCGGCTCGTCCGCCAGATCGTCCAATATGTCCGTCAGGCGTTCCTCTGCCAGCGAACCCAGCGGGGCCTTGGTCTTCAGACAGCAGGGATAGATGCTGCCGTCGGGTTCGATGGCGACTTCGCTACCGGCCTGACCATATTTCAGAAAATTCTTGCCGCCCGACCAGCGGGCACAGAAATTCGTCTCATAAGTGGCGTCCGACAGGCCGTTGGCCCAGGCACGGCCGCGGGGCCACAATTCGCCGATCCACAGGTCGGGCTGCGCGCCGAAGAAGAGGAACGTCGGATCGCCGTCCTTCACCTTGCCGGGGGCGGGTGCCTTCAGCCGGCCGAGCTTCTCGCCGCCGAGCGAGACTTCCTTGACGCCGCGCGCCGCCATCAGCGCACGCACTTTTCCCATCAGGCGGAACTTGCCCTCGCCCTGATGACCGACATGATAATCGTCGATCGAAGCTATGGCGATGGAGGTGACGCCCCGCGCCAGCATCTGGTCGACATGATCGCCGGTCATGATGTCGCCCGTCGTCTGGATGGCGACGCGCGGCCGGGCCGTCCCCGGCGCGTTCGGCCAGCGCGCGGCGATGCCCTCCAGAAGCGGATAGAACAGGTCCTCGCGAAACCCGTCGATCAGAGGTTCGCCGCCAGCGAGCACGATCAGCGTCGGCTTGCGCGCGCCGTCGGTATCCACATAGCTCATGTCGTCGGGAAGATTGGCGAGGATCCTCGGCCAGGCCGCCTGCCCCTCGTTGATGACGCGGGTAAGGTCATCCCTGACATAGGGACGGAAGCGGTCGTCATAGCAATGTTTGCAACGGCGGTGACACGCCCAGCTCATCACCCAGTAGATCGCCTGCATGCCGCTCAACCTTCACGCCGGAACCGGCGACCGCGCCAGTCATTGGGACGGAAAGACCCCTAACCTAATGACCATATTCGACAAGGAGTGACGGCAATGAACATCTGGCGGCAGATCGAGGACGACCATCAGGAACTGAAGGCGCTGGGCCAGGACGTGCTCGGCTCCATGGGCGGCGACGGCCCCGCCAGCCGCGACAATCAGTTCGATGTCTTCGATACCAAGCTGCGCCGCCACCTCGCCGCGATCGAGGACGTCGTCTTTCCGCCGCTGGAAAAGGAAGGGGCGACGAGCGCCAACGTCCATGAAATCGAACAGCATCACAAGGCGATGCGGCGCGATCTTTCCGCGCTCGACCGGACGGGCAAGGACACGACCGACTGGACCAACGAGTTCACCGTCGTCACCGAACAGCTCGACAAGCTGTGCGGCCGGCATGAGAAGCTGATCGAGAAGGCGCAGCCGATCGTCAATTCCGCCGATGGCCTGACGCTGGGCGAAAAATATACCCGCGCGAAGCTGAAGCGCATCCCGGGCGGCAGCTGGGACTGGAACAAGATCGGCATCGGCGCCGGCGCGGCGCTGGGCGTTGCGGCGATCGCCGCCGGTGCGGTCGCGGGCACGAAGAAGGTGCGCGAACGCCGCGCCGATGGCGACACGGGCCCCTTCGCAAGCAAGCGCACGCGCGACGCGGACGATTTCGAACTTCGCCTGCAGACGGATGAGACGGTGCGTCTGATCGCGTCGGACAAGGTCGAAGGCACGAAGGTCGTCGACAAGGACGGTCAGGCCATCGGCAAGGTCATGAACTTCATGGTCGACAAATATACCGGCCGCGTCGCCTATGCGGTTTTGCAGTTCGGCGGAGTCATGGGGCTCGGCTCCAGCTATTATCCGCTGCCTTGGCCGGTGCTCGACTACGAAACGGACAAGGACGCCTATGTCCTCGGCGTCACGAAGGAGATGCTGGCAAACGCGCCGAAATTCGAGAAGGACGACAAGCCGGAATTCGGCAGCGCCGACTATCGGCGCGAGCTGATCGTCTTTTACCGCCCATCCTGATCGCCGGTCCCGGCGCGGGCCCCAGAACCAGTTCCCACATGGATATGCCGCCGGACTTTGCGTCCGGCGGCACCACGCTGTAACGCCGCGTTTGAACGAGCCTTGGGGGAGGGTTTCATGAACAAGGGCATCACGCCACCGGTGCGCTTCTGGATTTCGGCCGCCGCGCTGACCGTCTGGCATCTGATCGGCTGTGCGATCTATCTGGCGACGGTCTCGGCCGATCCCGCCACCCTGGACGCGGCAACGCAGGCCTATCTGGACGCGACGCCGGTCTGGGCGACGGCAGCCTACGCGGTTGCGGTATGGGCCGGCATGGCGGCCGCCATCGCGCTCCTTCTCAGGCGGCGCCAGGCCCGCGGGCTGTTCGCGCTGTCCTTCGTCGCGGTCATCGTCCAGAATATTTACGCCTTCGGTTTCGGCGGGGCGCTTCAGACGCTGGGGCCGACGGCGACCGTAATCCCGGCGCTGGTCATCCTGTTTCTGATCTTCGCGATGATCCTCGCGCGGCGGGCCGCGACGAAAGGCTGGATCCGCTAGCTAGCCCAGCCGGTCGAGCTTGGCCTTCATCTCGGCGAGTTCCGCCTTCAGGGCGTCGATCTCGCTGCCGGATGCCGGTGCGGCCTCGCCGGCGGATGGGGCCGATGCCGGTGCTTCACCCTCTTTCGTCGAGCCGCCGGTGAATGCGGCTTCGAACATCTTCATATTCTGTTTCGCGAGCGCGTTGAACGGGTTCGCCGCGCCCATCATCGACTGGGTGAACTGCTCCTGATTGCGCCGTAGCGCCGCCATGGATGCCTCCAGATAGGACGGTACCATGGTCTGCATCTGATTGCCGTA
The DNA here is from genome assembly GCA_039815015.1 of Pseudomonadota bacterium. GTDB lineage: Bacteria > Pseudomonadota > Alphaproteobacteria > Sphingomonadales > Sphingomonadaceae > Pacificimonas. The sequence continues at coordinate 3,968 of JBCCAC010000156.1, forward strand.
GAGCGAGATGATCTCTCTGAGGAAGCTGGTCGGCAGCATCGGCCCGTCACCCATTTCCTCGTCCATGATGATCTGGGTAAGGACGGTTCTGGTAATATCGTCGCCGGACTTCGCGTCGACGACCTTGAAATCCGTGCCCGCCTTCGTCATCGCCGACAGATGGTCGAGGGTAATGTAGCTCGACGTGCCGGTATTGTAGAGTCGCCGGTTGGCGTATTTCTTGATGATGACCGGCTGGGGATCGCCGGCGTTTGCGGTTTCGTCGCCGCCGGATGGGGAGGGCGCTTTTTTCTTGGCCAACTCGACCTCCAATGCTGCACATGCGAACAGTATCGAAGGTTCGCCCGCCGCGCAACAATCGAGCGAGGCGCACCGACCGCGCGGCCCGCATCCGCTGCCGCTGTTCTGGCAGATGGCGCGGCATGCGATCGGCGACGACCGGGCGAGGATGCGGCGGCTGATGGTCGCCGTCGCACGCTATCAGGCGGCAGCGCCGGTCGCGGCCATGCCCCCGCCGCGCACCGTAGCGCGCGACGGCAATGCGCGCCTCCTGTCCTATGGCGGCGAGGGGCCGCCCGTCATCCTCGTCCCGTCGCTCGTCAATTCGCCCGCCATTCTCGACCTCGCGCCCGGTCGCACACTCGTCCGCTGGCTCGCGGATGAAGGGTTCGCGGCGTATCTGGTGGCGTGGGGCACGCCGGACGCACGGTCGCGCGGTTTCGATCTCGGCGACCATGTCGAGCGGCTGGACCGTCTGATCGCGGATCTGCCGGACGCCACATTGGTCGGCTATTGTCTCGGCGGCACGCTCGCGATGGCGAGCGCCGCGACCGGCAGGCCGCGACGTGCGCTCGCCACCATCGCGACGCCATGGGATTTCGCCGGCTATCCCGCCGGGCGGCGGGCCGAGATCGCCAAATGGTGGCGACGGACCGAGCGGCTGGCTGCGCCACTGGGCGAAGTACCGATGGACCTTATCCAGCCCGCCTTCTGGGCGCTCGACCCGGCGGCGCCGGTTGCGAAGTTCGAGCGCTATGCCGACATGGGTGAAGACGATCCGGCCGCACGCCGGTTCGAGGCGGTGGAGGACTGGGCGAATTCCGGGGCGCCCGTACCGCTACCTGCCATGCGGGAAGCGATGGCCGGCCTTTTCGAGGCGAACCGTACCGGGACGGGGATATGGCGGGTAGCGGGACAAGCGGTGACGCCCGCTGCCATCGACATGCCCTGGCTGAACCTCGTGTCCGCGACCGATCGCATCGTGCCCGCCGCCGCCGCGCCGCCGGCCAAGGACACGCGGCCGGTCGCCGCCGGCCATGTCGGCATGATCATCGGCGGGAAGGCGAAAACGGCGGTCTGGGAACCACTGGCCCGCTGGCTGCGCTCTCTATAGAATTACAGCCTCACCGAAATTGGAGATCAGAGACATGACCGACGTCGTCATCACCGCCGCCAAGCGCACCCCCGTCGGCAGCTTTCTCGGCAGTTTCGCCGTCACGCCCGCGCATGAGCTCGGCCGCACGGCGATCGTCGCGGCGATGGCAGAGGCCAAGGTCGAAGCCGACGAGATTTCCGAGGTCATTCTCGGTCAGGTATTGACCGCGGCACAGGGACAGAACCCGGCCCGTCAGGCGGCGATCAACGCCGGCATCGACGAATCGACGCCGGCCTATGGCGTCAATCAGGTGTGCGGTTCCGGCCTGCGCGCGGTCGCGCTCGCGGCGCAGCAGGTGGCGCTGGGCGATGCGAAGGTGATGATCGCCGGCGGGCAGGAATCGATGAGTCTCGCCCCGCACGCGCAGGCGCTGCGTTCCGGGCAGAAGATGGGCGACCTGCAACTGGTCGACACGATGATCCGCGACGGGCTGTGGGACGCGTTCAACGGCTATCATATGGGCCAGACGGCTGAAAATCTGGCCGAAAAATATCAGATCACGCGCGCGGCGCAGGATGAATTCGCCGTCGCCAGCCAGAACAAGGCCGAAACGGCGAAGAAGGGCGGCCATTTCAAGGCCGAAATCGCACCGGTCACGATCAAGAGCCGCAGAGGCGAGACCGTCGTCGACGGCGATGAATATATCCGCGAGGGCGCGACAGTCGAAGGCGTCAGCGGCCTGCGTCCCGCCTTTCAGAAGGAGGGCAGCGTCACCGCGGCCAATGCGAGCGGGCTGAACGACGGTGCCGCCGCCCTCGTGCTGATGAGCGCCGACGAGGCCGAGGCACGCGGCGCCCCGATACTCGCCCGCGTCGCCAGCTGGGCCAGTTGCGGC
>JBCCAC010000257.1:0-3990 GCA_039815015.1 Pseudomonadota bacterium
GCAGGCGACGCTCGCGATCTGTACCAACAAGCCGGAGCGCCTGGCCGTCGATCTGGTCGGCGCACTTGGCTGGTCGGCGCGGTTCGGTGCCTTGATAGGTGGCGACACGCTCAAGGTGAAGAAGCCGGATCCCGGACATTTGCATGAGACGATCGTGCGCGCGGGTGGCGATCCTGCTCGTTCCGCCTTCATCGGCGATTCGAGCGCCGATGCGGATGCCGCCGCCGCGGCCGGTATTCCCTTCGTGCTGATAGGGTTCGGCTATCTCGACCGGCCGCGTGAAGCCTTGCCAGCCGACCGGACCATCGAGCGGTTCAGCGACCTGCCGCCCGCGCTTCGCGCCGTCGCGCCCGCCATTTGGTCGTGAGGTGCCGCGCCAGCATGAGGGGCGGCATACGCAGCCAGTGCCCGCGCACGAACAGCGCGAACGCCGCACCGTGGCGCCGCTGCCGACCATAAGCGTCGTGGCCGTAGAGTTTGGCGATGGCGAGACGGTCGACGATATCCGTGCGGCCGCGCATAGCGCCAGGCGAAGGAGTGCCGTAAAGATGCGCGGCCAGCCGTAGCGCGCGCATCAGCGGCGCCGTCAGTTCATGCGCCGCCGCCGCCATTTGCAGCCGGTCCCAGAAACCTTCGTTTCCGGTAAAGGTGCGCACCAGCCGGTCCATGTCCCACAGGTTGCGCGGCCCGCCGAGAAAGTCGCCGTCATAGGCCAGATGCGTGGCGCAGTGCAGCAGCATCATCTCTGGCGACAGGACGAACAGGCCGTGCTCGACCTCGACCCGGCCTGCAAACATGAGATCGGGGCGCGGCGTCAGCCGGGCCGTGCGCGGCAGGATATTGTGGTGCAGATCGACTACGGCGCCACGCGTTTCGTGCACCATCGGCGGCAGTTCGTGCATCCAGCGGCGATAATAATCGTCGTCATAGGTGCCTTTCGCCTTGGCAGGCTGCCAGCCATGCGCGCGCAGAGCGGTCTCCGCGCGGTTGAGATCGGCCTCGGGCACGAGGAGGTCCTGATCGCCGATATTGCGCCCGGCCACGGCATCGAGGCCGGTGGCCAGATAGGCGGACCCCTTGAGCAGGATGACGGGAATGCCCGTGTCCCGCATGGCCTCCGCGATCTTCGACAGCTCATAGCGTGCCGCCGCCTGTCTCACTTGCGCGGTGGCGACAGCTTCGTCGAGGAGCAGCCGAGCACGGGGCAGGATTTCGACGCCCATGCTGCGCGTGCCGAGCGTTCCCATCAGCATTTCCGCGCGCGCAACACGAATGACGCCGTTCCAGGCTTCCGCGTCCAGGTCGGCGAGCGATTGCGGGTCGGCCAGTCCGGCGTAGAGGCGCTCGGCCGGCGTCATCGCGCTTCGCGCCATAAATCATCGACCAGCGACAGCGCATCCTCGCTGCTGCCGTATACGATATCATAGGCGGGCACATTGCGCACCAGATCGACCAGCGTTTCGAAGCCGGCCTCGCCCAGAGTCAATTGATTGGTGGAGGCGACCGACAGGCGCAGATAGGCCTCCGACTGGGTCATGCGGCGCTGCTCCGGCGCGACACTGGCGCGAAACCGCGGCGATACGATCAGTGCCGGACGCGCCGGTTCGTCCATCGTCGAAATCGCGGATTGCGGCGGCAGGAGATGCTGGACGGTGCCCTTGACCGTTTCGGTCAGCAGGGGGCCGAAGCGGTCGGCTGGCGCGAGCGCGCGCATCACCGCGATCGATTCATTCTTCAGCCCGATGGGACGGGGATAGGGGCGGAGTACCGCCTCGGGTCCGAAGGTGAGCAGGGCCAGCTCGTCGCCCATATGACGCCAGCCGGCCTGGTAGGACAGAAGCGCCGACAGGGTGGACTTGCCGGCCCCGGAATCGCCGACGATCAGGATCGCGCGGTCGTCCTTCGCTGCCGAAGCGGCATGAAACACGATTTCCCGCCGATAGCCCAAAGCCATCTGCATGTTGATGGCCATTTCGAACCCCAGGAGGCCGAGCCGCGCCTCGACCGGGACGATATCCTCCACCATGAAATCCGCATCGAAGACGATCGTCGGACGCACCCAGCGGCGCAGCGGCGAGATGGGGCGGGCGCGAACCGCGAAATCATAGACTTCACCGTCCATGCCCTGCGGATAGTCGCGGTAGAGTTCGGCAAGATGACCGACGCTGCGACGGAACGGGCTTCTCAGATCGAAGATTGCCGGCCCGATACGCAGCCGCATATGCGCATCGCTCATGCGGACGGCCGGCGCAGGGCGATGCCGAGGCGGTGCAATTCCTGAAGCCGCGCTTCGATCAGGGTCAGCGGGTCGCCATCTTCGCTTTCCAGGGCGCCATGTTCGGCCACCAGTCGCGCGGCAATATCCTGAGCCGACAGGGGGGTGTCGCCAAGAGTGGAGAGAATGATCTCGGTGTCGGCGGCCAGGACGTGCGTTTCGCCGGACTGCCGATGGAATGCGAGCGACAGATCCTCAAGCCGCTCGATGCGTATATCGGGGTCCAGCGAATAGGCCGAAATGCCCGCATGAAGCGCCTGTTCGGACACGCTCGTCCTTTCGGCGCCCGGGGCGTCAGACGGTGTGCAGGTTCGCCGACAGCGATACGAGGCAGGTCAGCCCGGCGCCCGGGACCGATCCGCTGCGAACCTTCTGAATATATTTCAGATGCGCCTGAAACTGCTTGCGGGACACGTTGGCATCATAGGGCGGCGACCAGCCCCGATCCGCCGAATCCTTGATCTGCTGACCGGTATAGCCGGCACCGTGCACGGCCGTATTGCCGACCGGTCCGTTGAAGACGCGGATCCGCTTGTTGTTGTCGTTGCGGTAATATTCCTTACCGTTCTTGACGAAAATCTCGCTCAGCTTGTGCTCAGGAACGGGAATGCCGTCCTTTCCGACCTTGGCAGGGATCGGAATGGTGCAGTTCAGCAGGGAAACTGCCGCGCCACCGCCCTGTGCCATCGCCATGGAAGGGGTGAGGGTCGCGACAGCAGGTACCGCCACGGCGCCCAGTTTGAGGACGCGCCGCCTTGACGAAAGTTCGGCCGCAGATTTCTCCTCGCCCGTTCTCAGTTCTTCGTCGTTCATCTCTTCCACCCTGTTCCCGGCGTGTTGCCGTTGATCCTATCGCCTCGCGGCGGCTTTCCGGCCCTTGCCAGTCCGTCGCGGGCCAACCCCCTCGCGACGATACGCAAAACCCCCGCGCATGATCACATAATAATCAAGCAAGATATGTACCAGCGCCGCAACCCCTTGGGAATACGGCATGCCCCTCATATCAAGAGCAACACCTGTAAATCCTGCCGACACTTAGCACCGGCTCATGAATGCTGTTATAACGCACTTGGGCCTCGTGTGGAAGGCGAGCGCGGGAGGCAGGGTCGATCATGATGAACGCGCTGTCGCTGCGTTTCCTTCTCGTCATACTGTTCGTTCTGCTGACGGGCTGGAGCATCGGCGCTTCCCTTCCTGTCGTCGCGGGCCTTGCCGGAATCGCGGCCACGCTGACGGCGCGGCGTCTGTTCGCCGCCAGGCAGACGCCTGTTCCGACGCCTGGACCGTTTCGGCCGCCCTCGCCGGGGCGTCTGTCGCTGGACGATCTCCAGCACGCCGCGCTGATCATCGACCCTGCGGAAGACGTCGTCGCCCGCAATTTCCAGGCGCAGGATCTGTTGGGCGGGTCCGTCGGCGACCCGGTTCGTCTGGTCCTGCGGCATCCCATGGCCCTGGAAGGCGCGCGCGCCGCCATGACATCCGACGAGGCGATCGAGCGGGAGGTGTCCGGCATCGGCCGTGCCGATAATATCCACCATTTGCACGCGACCCGGCTGGGCGACGGCCGGGTGCTGCTGACGCTCGCGGACATCTCGCAGGTTCGCGCCGCCGAACGCATGCGGGTCGATTTCGTCGCCAATGCCAGCCATGAACTGCGCACGCCGCTCGCCACGGTCGCCGGCTTCGTAGAGACCCTGCAGGGGCCGGCGGCCGAC
>JBCCAC010000040.1:0-11355 GCA_039815015.1 Pseudomonadota bacterium
CATGACGTTTTCTTCCGCCGTGAAATCCGGCAGCAGATGATGGAACTGGTAGACGAAGCCCAGGCGTTCGCGCCGGACACGCGTGCGGGTCGCGGGGTCAGCCTTTTCGACGGGCTCGCCCGCGATGGCGATCTCGCCATCGAATCCGCCCTCCAATAGGCCGATTGCCTGCAACATGGTCGACTTGCCGCTGCCGGACGGGCCGAGAAGCGCGATGATCTCGCCGGGCGCGACTTCCAGATCCACACCGCGCAAGACATCGATGCGGGCGGTACCCTGACGGAAGCTGCGCGACAGGCCGGTGACCTTGAGGACTGGCGTCAATGTGGGCGTCGCGGCGGCGTCATTCATAGCGCAGAACCTCGACCGGGTCGGTGTTCGCGGCGCGCCACGCAGGATAGAGCGTCGCGAGGAAGCTGAGGATGAGGGCGACGGCGCAGACGGCGACGACCTCCATCATGTTCGTTCGCGCCGGCAATTCGGTCAGGTAGCGCATGGACGGGTCCCAGACCTGAACGCCGGTCAGACGGCCGATGCCAGCGATGACGTTCTGTCGGTAGTGGAGGAACGTGAAGCCGAGGATGACGCCGAGCGTGATGCCGGACGCGCCGATCAGCGTGCCGACGGTTACGAACACGCGCATGACCGCGGCGCGCGGCGCGCCCATGGTGCGCAGAATGGCGATGTCCTTCGTCTTCACGCGCACCAGCATGATCAGGCTGGTGAGGATGTTGAAGCAAGCGATGAGAATGATGAAACCGACGACGACGAAGGTCACCATGCGGTCGACCACCAGCGCCTCGAACAGCTCTCCGTTCAGCTGGCGCCAGTCAAGAAGGACGCCGCGATTGTTGAGGAGTGGCCGGATGGGGTCGAACAGCTGGTCGACGAGGTCGGCATTCTCGATATCGATCGTGATGATGCCGATATCCTCGCCCATGCGCAGGTAGAGCTGCGCGTCCTCCAGCGGCATCAGGACGAACGATTTGTCATATTCGAAGATGCCGACCTCGAAGATTGCGCCGACCTGATAGGGCACGATGCGCGGCGTCGTTCCGAACGGGGTCGTCTGACCTTCGGGCGAGATCAGGCTGATCGTATCGCCGACGCTGGCGCCCATCGCATCGGCAAGGCGCGCGCCGATGGCGACGCGGGGCTCGTCGCCCGCCCAGACATCGGCGAAGCGGCCAGCGACGACGCTATCCTCCAGCTGGGCGACGAATTTCAGATCCTCCTGCCGCATGCCGCGCAGGAGAACCCCCTCGGCGCGGTTGCGATAACTGGCGAGGAGCGGCTGTTCGATCAGCGGCGTGGCGCTGACGACGCCGGGAATATTCTCGATGTCCTCGATGAGGGGCTGCCAGTTCGGCAGGCGGCCGGCATAGCCCTGCACGACGGCGTCGCCATTCAGACCGTTGATGCGCTCGAACAGCTCGGCGCGGAAGCCGTTCATGACCGACATGACCGCAATGAGCGCGGCAACCCCCAGCGCGACCGCGATCAGGCTGATCGTCGCGACGAGGAAGATGAAGCCTTCGCCGCGGGCGGGGAGGAGATAGCGGCGGGCGAGCGTGCGTTCGTAGGGGGCTAGCATAGAGTTTCTTTCCCCTCCCTGCAGGGAGGGGTTGGGGTGGGTTGAAGCAAAATACGCCGCCGCGTAGCGGCGACATGTTTGTGGCTCACTTCGTTCGCAGCCCCACCCCTGCCCCTCCCCGGAGGAGAGGGGAAAGACTTGCCGGTCATCCTGCGACCTTTGCGACCGCATCTTCCGGCGACAGTTCGTACCGTTCGCCCGTCGCCCTGTTCTTCACTTCCACCACGCCTGATTTTACGCCGCGCGGGCCGACGATCACCTGCCAGGGCAGACCGATGACATCCATGGTGGCGAATTTCGCGCCGCCGCGTTCCTCGCGGTCGTCATAGAGGGTTTCGATACCATCGGCGCTCAGGCGCTCGTAAAGATCGTCGCAGGTGCGGTCGCAGGCCTCGTCACCCTGGCGGAGATTGATGAGGCCGACCTGGTAGGGCGCGACGGCGGCAGGCCAGATGATGCCATCATCATCATGGCTCGCCTCGATGATCGCACCGATCAGGCGGGAGACGCCGATGCCGTAGCTGCCCATCAGCGGGTGCACCTGTCCGCCGTCCGCCGTCTGGACGGTGAAGCCCATGCTTTCAGTGTACTTTATCCCGAAGGCGAAGATGTGCCCGACCTCGATGCCGCGACGCTTCAGGAGGCGATCCTCGGGCACGGGGCAGTCGGCGACCTTGGCGTGTTCTTCCTCTTCCATCGCATAGGTCGCGGACAGGCGTTCGACGGCGTCCGGTGCGTCTATGGCAATGTCCTCGATCGCCGCGTCGTAGAAGATGGCGCTTTCGCCGGTATCGGCGAGAACGTGGAATTCATGGCTCAGATCGCCGCCGATGGGGCCGGAGGGCGCGCGAACGGGCACCGCCTTCAGGCCGAGCGCGGCGAAGGTTTTCAGATAGGCGCGGAACTGCGCCTGATAGCTGGCGCGCATACCGGCCTCGTCCACGTCGAAGGAATAGGCGTCCTTCATCAGGAATTCGCGGCCGCGCATGATACCGAAGCGGGGCCGGACCTCATCGCGGAACTTCCACTGGATATGGTAGAGCATCTTCGGAAGGTCGCGATAGGACTTCGCCTCCGACATGAAGAGCTCCGTCACCATCTCCTCATTGGTCGGCCCATAGATCATGTCGCGGCCGCCACGATCGGCGATGCGCAGCATTTCCGGGCCATAGGCCTCATAGCGGCCGCTGCGCTGCCATAGATCGGCCGGCTGGATGGTCGGCATCAGCATTTCCGCCGCACCGGCGCGATCCTGCTCACGGCGAACGATGTCGGCGATCTTCTGGAGGACACGCTGGCCAAGCGGCAGCCAGGCATAGATGCCGGCGGAGGTCTGGCGGATCAGGCCGGCGCGCAGCATCAGTTGATGACTGACGATCTCCGCACCGGCAGGCGTTTCGCGGAGGACGGGGACGAAGGTTCGGCTCATGCGCATGATGGCCGCGCGCTTAGCAGAGGCGGCGCGCGGCACAAGCGAGCGCGCAATATCTGCCGCGAATTGCGTCCCGTGTTTTGCAGGTCACAGGTGCGGCCAAAAAGTCTCGCCCGGCGACGATAGGACTTGAGCGACTCCCGTGCGAGTGGCACGTCCGTTTCGGCATCGCTTTCTCGTCGCGCATGCGAACCGAAAGGGTCGGCCGTCTAGGGGACGGACCGGCCCTTTCTCTTTGGTTCTTTCTCTTTCGGCCCTGCGTTCCTAAGCGTCCAGGACTTGTATCGGGAGCGTGGAATGAGATCTGTCATGATAGCGGCCTCGGCCATCGCGGCGATGGTGGGGGCTCTTGCCGCGCCTGCCCTTGCCCAGACGGACGAGATCGAGCGGATGTCGCGCGCGACCCGGCAGGCGCTCGCGCAGACGAAGACGGCGGGCATTTCCGCCACCGAACGCCGCCTGCGCGAACTGGCCGACGGCGGCGACCTCTCCGCGGCCGCCGCGCTGGGACAGTTTCTGTTCGTGGACATGGCGGACCGCCCTGCCGAAGCGAAGGCGGCCTGCGATTATTCGGAAGCGGCGGCGGATGCGTTTCCGTCGGCGCGGCACAATCTGGCAACCTGTTTTTATGAGGGGCGCGGACGCGAACGCGATCTTGAACGGGCCCGTGCGGAATATGAACGCGCGGCAGACGCCGGCGCGCTGCGTTCGGCCTGCGCGCTCGGCAATATGCTGGTCCGCGGCGAAGGCGGTCCGGCAGATCCGGAGGCCGGCGCGGCGGCATGCCGGCGCGGCGCCGAAGCGGGGCTTGCCGATGCGGAGACGGACTATGCCATCTATCTTCTGGAAGGCCGCGGGGTTGCCAGGGATCAGGAAACGGCGCTCGCCTATCTGAACAGCGCCTATGACAAAGGGCACCCGAACGCGGCCGGCGTCCTGGGGCTCGTCTATCTGAACGGCGACGGGGTCGAGACCGATCTGGAGCGCGCGAAGACCTATCTGACGGCCGCGGTCGAGCGCGGCGCGACGCGCATGATCCTGCCGCTGGCCGGGCTGCGATTGCGGCTCGCCACCGAGGGCGCATCAGGACCGGAAGACGTCGATCTCGACGAAATCGCCGAGGTGCGCGACCTGTTCATCGCGGCGCGGGACGGCTCGCAAAACCCTGCCGTCCGCCAGCGTGCCGAACAGGGCATCGAAATGCTGGCGCCGTTCCTCGACTGAGGCCGACCGGGCTCAGACCGGACTTAAACGAGGCGCGACTGATCGACCGCGGCGGCGACGAAGCTGGCAAACAGCGGGTGCGGATCGAAGGGTTTCGATTTCAGCTCCGGATGAAACTGCACGCCGATGAACCAGGGATGGTCCGGGCGCTCAACGGTCTCGGGCAATAAACCGTCCGGACTATTGCCGGCAAAGATCAGGCCACCGCTTTCGAGCGCGTCGCGATAGGCGTTGTTGACTTCGTAGCGGTGGCGGTGGCGCTCGGAAATTTCGGTCGTGCCATAGACCTTCGCGATCAGACTGCCGTCCGCGAGCGCGGCCGGATAGGCGCCGAGCCGCATGGTTCCGCCCAGGTCGCCGCCGGCTTCGCGGCGCTCAAGACCCTCTTCGGTCATCCATTCGGTGATAAGACCGACGACCGGCTCCGCCGTATCGCCGAACTCCGTGGTCGAGGCGGTCGCGGTGCCGGCAGCGCGCGCGCCCTCCACGCAGGCGAGCTGCATGCCGAGACAGATGCCGAAAAAGGGAATCTTGCGCTCGCGCGCGAAGCGGATGGCGGCGATCTTTCCTTCCGACCCACGACTGCCGAAGCCGCCGGGCACTAGGATCGCGTGGAGGGGCTCCAGCTGGTCCATATCGGGCGCGTCGCCCTCGAAGATCTCGCTGTCCAGCCAGCGGATGTTAACACGCACGCGGTTGGCAAAACCGCCGTGGACGAGCGCCTCCTGCAGCGACTTATAGGCATCCTGCAGACCGGTATATTTGCCGACGATGCCGACGGTGACCTCACCCTCCGGCTGGTCGATACGCTCCGATATGTCGTGCCAGCGGGTAAGGTCGGGTGCGGTCCCGGCGTCGATACCGAAGGCGCGCAGGACTTCTGCATCCAGCCCCTCGGCATGATAGGTCAGCGGCACTTCGTAGATCGAGCGCGCATCGAGTGCGGGGATGACCGCCTCTTTCCGGACGTTGCAGAAGAGCGCGATCTTGCGGCGCTCGTCTTCGGGCAGCTCGTGCTCGCAGCGGCAGACGAGGACGTCGGGCTGGATGCCGAGCGAGGTCAGCTCCCGAACGCTGTGCTGCGTCGGCTTCGTCTTCAGTTCGCCCGCCGCGGCGATGTAGGGAACGAGGGTGACATGAACGAAGCAGACATTGTCCTCGCCGACCTGATTCCTCAGCTGGCGGATCGCCTCGATAAACGGCAGCGATTCGATGTCGCCGACCGTGCCGCCGATTTCGCAAAGGACGAAGTCGAGATCGCCCGTCTCGTTCTGCGCAAAGGCCTGGATGGCGTCGGTGACGTGCGGAATGACCTGCACCGTTGCGCCGAGATAATCGCCGCGCCGTTCCTTGGCGATGATGTCGGAATAGACGCGGCCTGAAGTGATGTTGTCGGACTGGCGCCCCGGGACGCCGGTGAAACGCTCGTAATGGCCGAGATCGAGGTCGGTCTCCGCGCCGTCGTCGGTGACATAGACCTCGCCGTGCTGATAGGGGCTCATCGTCCCCGGATCGACGTTCAGATAGGGATCGAACTTGCGAATGCGGACCTTGTAGCCGCGCGCCTGCAGGAGGGCCGCGAGCGAGGCGCCCATGAGGCCTTTGCCAAGCGATGAGACCACGCCGCCGGTGATGAAGATGAACCGCGCCATGGGAGGACGGCTATAACCGCGAGCATGCGGGATTCGCCACCCCTGGATGGCACATGCCTACGAATTTATTGCGCGAGCGGGACGTCCTCGTCGGCCGCCTCGGATGTGGCCGGGGTCGTGCCGGGGATCGCGAAGGGCACATCGCCAAGATCGCCCGTCGGTGTCGCGAGCGCCGGATCGGTCGCATCGTCGCCCTCGACATCGTCGGCAATGCCGGGCGCGGCGGCCGTCGGACTGGCAAGGCTCACGTCGATCGCGGAGACGTCCCTGCCCTTCGCGGCCAGGATCGCCAGCGCCAGCGACGTCCCGATGAAGATCGCCGCCAGCCAGGCCGTCGCCTTGGTCAGGAAATTGCCGGCACCGCGCGCCGACATCAGACCGCCCGGCCCGCCACCGATCCCAAGCGCGCCGCCTTCCGATTTCTGCATCAGAATGACGGCGACGAGCCCGACCGCGAGCAGCGAATGGACGACGAGAACGAATGTGGTGACGGCTGGTGACATGGTGGCGGCGATATAGTGGGCGCTGACGTGCAGGCAAGCCTGTGTTGACGCGGCATCGCCAGTCGCACACGTTACGATAAGCGTACCATGTATGGATTGGAGACGGTCAATATGACGCCCATCATTTCAAAAGTGATCAACGAAATCCGTACAGCCGCAAGTCTGTTCAGCGATCGGCGAGACCTGATACGTCCGATCGTCGTTCCCCTTATCGGCGTGCTCATGGTCACGAGCTGGATTGGCTGGACGGCGCGATCGGGCATGGTTCCCGATCTCGTGAACTCGGCCGCCATAATGGTACGCGGTATCGCCATCCTTGTGGCAATGGTGTCCATATATCGCGCCGTCGTGCCCGGCGCCGTTCACTATTCACGGGTCAATTCCGGCGTCTTCCTGTTCCTCGGCGTACAACTGACCGTGTTTCTGTCGACCGGCGTCGCCATTTTTACGGCGCGGCAGATGCTGCCGGACGTAGCAGCCATCGTCGTTCTCGTGGCCGTCAGCATGACCGCAACCGTCTGTCTGGTCCGGTTACAGCCCTTCCTTGTGGGGATGGCGGCCGGCACGCGCGAACCGGGTCCGCGCGCCTCCTGGCGGGCTATGCGTGGCCACACGCTGCCGCTGATCATCGCCTATGTCATATTGATCGCACCGCTGTTCAGTGCCCATGCGGTGCTCAACAGTCTCGTGAAGGCGTCTCCGGGCATGCAGCCCTATGAACTTGCCATCGCGGTCGTCGACGGCGGCATCAGTACGGCGATCCTACTCGTCGCCACAATGCTGTTCGCCTGTGCCCACCTTCGCGTCACGGCCAAATGGCCGGAGCCGATCCACCAGTTCGTCCGTCTGACCCCCGTTCCCGCTGCGATCACGGACATGAACGAAACATATATTCGCGAGTGCCGGAATGCCGCCGAATATCTTGCCCAGCCCCAGCGCGGCACTTTTGGACGGATGCGGTTCAGTTAATTATCGCGCCGAGCCGCAGGCGTTATCCTGCCGCCTCGACGATCGGACGGAAATCATCGGACTTCAGGCTCGCGCCGCCGACGAGCGCGCCGTCGACATTGCCGACGGCGAGGAGTTCGGCGGCGTTCGATCCCTTGACCGATCCGCCATAAAGGATGCGGATCCGGGCGGCGTCCTTACCGAAGCGGTAGCTTAGCCAGCCGCGAATATGGTCGTGCATGGCGGCGACGTCCTGGATCGTCGGCGTGCGGCCGGTCCCGATGGCCCAGACAGGTTCATAGGCGATGGTGAGATCGCCCGGCGCGCCATTGGGTATGGAACCGGACAGCTGGCGGGCGACGACCGTCTCCGCCTCGCCGGCATCGCGCTGGGCCTCGGTCTCTCCGACACAGAGGATGACGCCGAGGCCGGCGCCGCGCGCGGCCTCCACTTTTGCCCGGACATCGTCGTCGGTTTCGCCCTGGTCGGTTCGGCGTTCCGAGTGGCCGACCAGGGTGAACGTCGCACCGGCCGCCGCGAGCATCGGGGCAGATACGCAGCCCGTATGTGCTCCGCTGGCTTCATGGTGGCAATCCTCGCCGCCGATCGCGAGCGGCGTGTCCCCGGCCAACTGTGCCGCGGCGAAAATCAGCGTCGACGGCAGCGCGAGCGCGACGTCGACACCGGGCATTTCATCGGCAAGCCGCGCAAAGGCCCCGAGTGCGCCCAGATCCGCATGGGTGCCGTTCATCTTCCAATTGCCCGCGATCAGACGCCGTTCGGTCATGTCCCGCATCCCTACCCTTCACCTTGCCGATCTTCACGCTCGCCCTATAAGCCGCCAGCCATGTTACGCCAGACGGTCGGGGCCGTGCCTTAAATGATATCTTTCTTCCGCCGTTCACTCAGATCGCCCATCGCGCTCGCTATATTGGGCATCGCGATCGTCGCCTTCATCATCACCGGCGTCGGCAATCCGCTGGGCGGCCCGCCTTCCGATACGGTCGCCACGGTCGGCGATGAGAACATCACATCCACGAGGCTTTCCAATCAGTTCGACCGGACGCTTCAGTCCATACGTCAGGAAAATCCGAATTTCACGACCGAACAGGCGCTCGACGAGAACGGCCTTGCCGCCACGCTCGATCGGCTGATCAGCACCGTCGCGCTTAAAGAGTTTGCCGACCGGCTCGGTCTCGGTTCGTCCAAACGCCTCGTCGACGCGGAGATCGCGCGCGTCCCCGCCTTCCAGGGGCCGACCGGCGAATTTTCCGAACAGACCTATCGCCAGATCCTGGCACAACAGCGTATCCCCGAAGACGATCTGCGCCGTGATTTCCGCGACGACGTCAAGCGGCGCCATCTCCTATCGCTGGTCGCCGATCTGTCACCGACGCCGGAGAGCGTCGCCGAACCCTTCGCCCTCCATCAGCTGGAACAGCGCACGCTGAACATCGGTGCCGTCCCCTATCAGACGTTCAGCGATCTGCCGGCGCCGGCCGAGGATGAGGTCGAGGCCTTCTATCAGGAGAACATCGCCAGCTTTACCATCCCAGAACGGCGGCGCTTCGGCTATGCCGCCATCGACCGGACGGCGATCGCCGACTCCGTCAGCGTGACGGACGAGGAAATCGCGGCGGATTATGAGGCGAACGCCGATCTCTACGCCGCTTCCGAACGACGCCGACTAAGGCAGGTCATCGCGCAGAACGAAGCGCAGGCGCGCGAATTCGTCGCCCGCGTCCGGGCCGGCGATGCGTTCGAGGCGGTCGCGGCCGAACTGTTCGAACTGACGCCCGAAGATCTGGACCTCGGCCTCGTCACGAAATCGGAGGTGGCCGATGTCGCGAACGAAGCCGCCGCCGACGCCGCGTTCGCCGCCGACAATGGCGTACCGACCGCACCGGTGCCGACGGATTTCGGTTTCAACATCCTCGTGACCGACGAGATCGAGACCGTGCCCGGCCGTCCCCTGGAGGAAGTGCGCGATGAGATCGCGGCGGCGCTGAAGGCCGAGAAGGCCGACGAACAACTGGCGGATCTGGTCGGCCGGGCCGAGGACGGGTTCGCCGATGGCCTGTCGCTCGCGGAAGTGGCCGAGGACCTGGAACTGACGCTGGAACGCCCCTCCCCGCTGACGACAGATGGGCGCACGCCTGACGATCCGGCATTCGCGCTGGACGAGGAACTACAGCCCATACTGGCGACGGTCTTCGAATATAGTGCCGACGAGGATCCGGTGGCGGTCGAACTGTCGCCCGAACTGTTCGCGCTGGTGGATACGGAAGAGGTGCTCGCCCCGGCACCCGTGCCGCTCGATGATATTCGCGAGCAGGTGACCGCGCAGCTGCGCATCGAACGTCAGGTCGAGGCCGGTAATGCGATGGCCGAAGAGATCGTCGCCGCCGTCGAGGCGGGCTCAACCCTCGCCGCCGAATTGAGAGCGCGCGATCTGCCGCCCGTGCAGGACTTTACCCGCCGCCGGGTAGAGCTGGCGGCCGCAGCGGATCAGTTGCCCGCCGGCATCATGCTCGGCTTCGTACAGCCGAAGGGTGAAATTCGGGCCGTGCCGCAGCCGGATCGCGGCGCGGCTCTGATCGTGGAAACGACCGATATCGTTCCCGGCAAGATCGAGGATGCGCCCGCCTTCCTGACCCAGGTACGCACGCAGATGCGGGAGGCGCAGGGTCAGGAACTGCAGCTGGCCTACACCAATGCGATCACGAACCACGTCGGCGTCACCCGCTATCCGAACGCGCTCTCGGCGCTGGAGGCGCGCTATCGCGGCGTCGAGTTGACCACGCCGTGATCCGTCCCGGCGCGGACGACTTCCGGTCGACCTACCGCGCCGGACGACCGCAACTCCTCTGGACGGAAACGGTCGCCGATACCGACACGCCAGTCAGCGCCATGCTGAAACTGGCGCGTCCCGCCACGGGCGCGTTCCTCCTCGAGTCCGTCGAGGGCGGTACGGTGCGGGGGCGATATTCGCTTCTGGGCGTCGACCCGGATTTCGCCTTCGTCGCCAAAGGAGAAGAGGCCTTCGCGGCCGCCGACTTCGCCCATCGACCGGGCGAGTGGCAAAAGGTGGACGGAACGCCGCTGGACGTGCTGCGCGATCTGGTGGCGCAGTGCCGGATGGACGTGCCGGACGA
This sequence comes from Pseudomonadota bacterium, assembly GCA_039815015.1. Lineage (GTDB taxonomy): Bacteria > Pseudomonadota > Alphaproteobacteria > Sphingomonadales > Sphingomonadaceae > Pacificimonas. Next base: position 10,509 of record JBCCAC010000040.1, read on the forward strand.
GCTGCCGCCCGCCTTCGCCACGCTCGTCGGCCATATCGGTTATGAGAGCATCGGTCTGGTGGAGCCGGTGATGCCGGCGGCGGACCCCGGTATCGGCCTGCCCGACATGATGTTCGTGCGGCCGGCCCTGCTTCTCGTGTTCGACCGCCTGAAGGACGCGCTGTTCATCGCCGCGCCGGTCTATCCCGGACGCGATGATGCGGACACCGCCTATGCGCGCGCGGTCGAGCGCATCGAGACGGCCGAAGCGAAACTGAACGGCCCGCTGCCCGCCGCAACTTCGCCGACAGAGCTGCCGGACGGCGCGCTTTCCGCCATCGTACCGCCAGAACGCTATCGGCAGATGGTGGCACGGGCGCAGGATTATATACTGGACGGCGACATCTTTCAGGTGGTGCTGGCGCAGCGCTTCACAATGGACTTTCCGCTGCCGCCGCTGGAGCTCTATCGCGCGCTGCGGCGCATCAACCCCTCACCCTTTCTCTACATGCTCGACATGCCGGACTTCGCGCTGGTCGGATCGAGCCCCGAAATTCTCGTCCGCGTGCGGGACGGGCGCGTGACGCTGCGGCCGATCGCGGGCACGCGGCCGCGCGGCGCGACGCCGGCAGCGGATGAGGCTAATCGCGCGGCGCTGCTCGCCGATCCCAAAGAGCGGGCGGAACATCTGATGCTGCTCGATCTCGGCCGCAACGACGTCGGCCGCATCGCCAGTCCCGACAGCGTCGCGGTGACCGAACGGGAAACGGTCGAATATTACAGCCACGTCATGCACATCGTCTCCAATGTGGAAGGCGCGCTCGATCCCCGCCACGATGCGGTCGACGCGCTGATGGCGGGCTTTCCG
>JBCCAC010000106.1:0-7400 GCA_039815015.1 Pseudomonadota bacterium
CCATCGACGAGGGTTATGCCGAAACCTTCGCCGAGGGTCTGAAGGTCGAAACCCGCCGCGCGGCCGAGAAGGCGAGCGTCAGCGCCGACGAGATCGAGGCGCGCCGCGCCAAGGTGCAGGAACGCGCACGGACGCAGGGGTAGCCCTCCGCCCTCACCCTGGCTTCACCCGGCGCTCACCCGGCTTTCACCCCGCCATCGCCCAGCTGACCGTCTGGCGAAGCGTACCGGCAGCGATGCGCGTGGCCGGGCGCTGGCCGGGCAACGCGCGCAAATCGTGCATGCGCCGCGCCCAGCCCGGCAGCAGGTCGAGCCCCGCCTGCATGGTGATGCGCGCAAACGGCGCCAGCTCCGGACGCGGCGCCGGCTGGTTGCGCAGCGCGGCAGCGGTCGAGCGGACGCGGGCATCGGCCCGGAGCGCGGGGCGCGTGGCGCGCAGATAGGCTTCCACGGCGCTGCGCGTTTCGGGCATGTCGGGCGCGCCGAGCCGGGCGGCGATCACGGCCATGTCGGCATAATAGCGATCCTGCGCGTGGCGCGGCATGGCCGGGTTCACGTAGCGGAGATGAGCGCCGAGGAAGCTCCACGCCTCCGTCACGTGGACCCAGGCGAGAAGGTCGGGATCGGTCGCACGATAGGGCGTGCCGTCGGGCAGCGTCCCCGTGACGCGCGCATGGATCGCATTGATGCGCGCGATGGTCGCGTCGGCGGCGGCGCGCGTCCCGAAAGTGGTGATGGCGATGAAGCGGGCGGTCCGGCGCAGGCGGCCGTGCATGTCCTTGCGGAAATCGCTGTGGTCCCAGACGCCGGCCAGCGCGCCGGGATGCAGCATCTGCAGATAGAGCGCGCTGATGCCGCCGATCATCATCGCCGTCACATCGCCATGAACGGCGCGCGTCGGTGAATCGGCCGGGAACAGCGCCTGCCCGGGCGGCGCCGGGAACGGGTCCGCATCGGGATCGCGCGGCGTACCGCCGGGCTCCGCAAACAGGCCGCGAACGGTACCGGCGATGGAACGACGAAGCGGACTCATGCGCGCCAGTCTACCGTACCCCGGCGTCCGCGGCAGGGGTCATCTTGGCACGGGCGGGAGCGCACCGACCGGCGCGCCGTCCCTAGCTGTCGCGCGTCGGCACCTTCACGCGGGTCGTGACGCCATTGCCGCCCGGGAAATCCGTGAACATGGCGGCGACAAGCTGTGGCACGATCTCCGGCAGATTGTCGGTGCGGGTGGTCGATTCCGCACGCCCCTCGAACACGAATTCGCCATCGCGGCGCTTGATCGTCATGTCGAGATAGGGGTTGTAGACGGTGAAGCTGTAGACATTTGCACCGCCGAAACCGCCGCCAAAGCCGCCGAACCCGCCAAAGCCGCGGCCGAAACCGCCAAAGCGCCCGAACCGGCCAAAGCGTCCGAACCCGCCGAACCGGCGGAAGCCGAAGCCGCCGTGAAAACCGGGACGCGAGCGGATACGCTCCCGCGCCTGACCGACGCCGTAGTCGAGCGAGACGACGAGATTGGCATTGTCGGGCGTCCGCACCTCGCGGTAGCCCTGAGCGTTCATCTGACCGGCAACGTAGCGCGCATAGGTCTGGAATTCGAGGCTCTCGGTCTCCTCATCGCCCATCGCGACGATCGCATAGGTCTGACCGGTGGGTGCCGGCAGGCGTTGGAACCGGCTGACATCCGCCGTGAACGGCGTCGCGCACGCCGCCGTCAGAAGAAGCGCACCCGCAAGTGCCGTCGTTTTCGCGAATGTCATGCCCTGTTACTCCTCAAGCGCCGGTAGACCGGGACGGCCGGATACCACACATGGCCGCCCTTCAGGTTCGGACAGAAACCTGCCTTCTGTGCGGTGAACTCCTCCTGAACGCAAAAGGTCCATATGGACGTTCATTTCGGCATGAAAAATCCAACCGCACGCTTTGCTTCCGCCAGGATCGGCGCCGCGATCGCATCGGCACGCGCCGCGCCGTCCGTCAGGATGCGGTCGATCGCCGCACGATCGGCCTTCAGGGCGCGAAAGCGTTCGGCGACGGGGCCGAGCACGCTGACGGCAAGTTCGCCCAGCGCCGGTTTGAAGGTGCCGAAGCCCTGGCCGCCAAAGTCGGCCAGCACCTCGGCCGGTGTCTGACCGGCGAAGGCCGCGTAGATGTTGACGAGGTTCGCGGCCTCCCGCCGGCCCTCCAGCCCCGCCGGTTCGGATGGCAGCGCATCGGCATCGGTTCGCGCCTTCCTGAACTTGCGCATGATCGTATCGGCGTCGTCCACAAGGTCGATGCGGCTCATGCCCGACGGGTCCGACTTCGACATCTTCGCGCTGCCGTCGCGCAGGGACATCACACGCGTCGCCGGCCCCTGAATATAAGGCTCCGGTAAAGGAAACAGCTCCACACCCATGTCGCGATTGAATTTTTCCGCGATATCGCGCGCCAGCTCCAGATGCTGCTTCTGATCCTCGCCCACCGGAACGTGCGTCGCCTTGTAGCCCAATATGTCGGCGGCCTGCAGCACGGGATAGGTGTAGAGGCCGACCGACGCGCCCTCCTTGTCCTTGCCCGACTTGTCCTTGAACTGGGTCATGCGGTCGAGCCAGCCGATGCGGGCGACGCAGTTGAGGATCCAGGCGAGCTCCGCGTGCATCGACACGGCCGACTGCGGAAAGAGGATCGCCCGTTCGGGATCGACGCCGCTCGCGACGATCGCCGCCGCCAGCTCGCGCGTGTGAGCAGCGAGTTTCGCCGGGTCGTGCTTCATGGTGATCGCGTGCAGATCGACGATGGTGAACAGGCATTCGTGCGTGTCCTGCATCGCCACCCAGTTGACGATCGCGCCGAGATAATTGCCGAGATGCAGATTGCCAGTCGGCTGGATGCCAGAGAGGACGCGGGCGGCGGGCGTGTTCGCGGGATCGGTCATGCCCGCTGCCAATAGGAATTTGGCGCCGGGCGGCAAGCCCTATGGCGAATCTTCCTGCACCGCCTCCAGCGCGGCGGCGGCCGCCGCCTCTTCGGCCGCCTGATGATTGACGGTCAGAAGCTGGGGCCTGCCGCTTTCGTCGGCGACGATCAGCCAGACGGCGCCCAGATCGAAAAACAGTCCCTCGCCCGGCACCACGCTCGCGTCCTCCAGCCGCAGGGTGGCGAGGCGCCTGACGACGGCGCTCGTGAAGATGTCGTCGTAAAACGCCTCGATATCGGTCATCGAGGGCAGCTGGCGCACGGTCCCCTGCGCGTCGATGTAGACCATCGGTATGCCGACATGGCCGAGCAGGCGCTTTCGATCCTCGGCCGCCGCCGCCTCGCGAAGCTCGGCAAGCGTGTCGCGCAGTTCAGAGGCGGTGATGGAAAGGCCGCAGGAGAGGCTGCCGCCCGGCATGGCGTCGTGCGCGCGGTCGAAGGCCTCGTCACGCGCGGGCCGATCGCGATAGACATCGGTCAGGCAGGATTCGATGGCCACGGGCGTGACCGCGTCGACCTCCGCCGGCGCGCCGGCCGCACCCTGTTCAGCGCGGCAGGCGGCGACCATCAGGCCGATCGCAAGAAGCGCGGCGCTATTCCTTGCGCGGGTCGTCATAGCGATTCTCCATGAACATCCGGCGGCGGCGCTCCGAACGCATTACCAGACCCTTCACGCGGCGACCGCTGGCATCCCGCGTGTAGATCAGATTGTCCCCGATCGCCTTATAATCGCGACGGCGGATCGCGTCCTGCAGACCCGGACTGTCGCGTTCGCTGAGCCGGCCCGGCCCGACGTTGAAGACCAGATCGACGAGCGCGTCATATTCATTCTGGCTGAGCGGCAGTCCGCGCACAAGATCGCGCACGGCCTGTTCGGCAAGAGTCAGATCTTCCGCCAGCATGGCCTCCATCTTGTCATGGTCGATACGGTCGCCGACGCGCAGGCCGTCGCGCGGCGTCACGAGATGCCCGACGCCGACCGTGGGAAGACCGCCGGAATCACGATAGACGCGGTCGATGGCGCCCTCTTCCTCGCGCAGCGCCTGTTTGAGTTCGTCGCTGACGCCCATGGCCTCGGCGGCCTGGCGCGCAACGTCCTCGGCCGTGTCGACCGCCTCTTCCGCCGCGTCGGAAATCTCGTCCGCCGTGCTGCAGGCAACCGCCAGAAGCAGCGCGGCAATGCAGGAGAGCATGAACGGGCGACTCATCATTGTCCGCATAGTCCCGCCTCCCCTGCGGCTCAATTCGCCGACGAGCGGCGCAGCTTCGCAAGCTGCGCGCGGTCGACGCCGCCAACCAGGAGGAGCGTGACGGCATATGCCAGCAGGCCGCCGCCGACGAGCGCACCGATGCCGACGATCCGCCGAAAGACGTTCGCGGCATAAAAGCCATCGAACACATCACGCAGGTACCAGAGCAGCAGCGCCATGGCGGCCGCGGCGGCGACCTGTTTCGCGACGCGTCCGGCCGTGATGGCGGTCAGCCGGTAGCGCCCGGTTCGGTGCAGGCCGGCATAAAGGAGGACGCAGTTGACCCAGGCGGCGCAGGCGGCGGCAGTGGGGAGCGCCACCACCTCCAGCCGCCCGATCAAGAGGAGGATCACCGTGACGTTGACGACGAGCGCGGCGAGCGCCGTCCAGACGGGTGTTTTCGTGTCGCCGCGGGCATAATAGCCGGGGGTGAACACCTTTATGAGGACATAGGCCGGCAGACCGACCGCGAGCGCCGCGATAACGTTTGATGTGACCGCAGCATCCGCCGGCGTGAAGCGGCCACCCAGGAAGATCGCCGTTACGAGCGGCTCGGCGCACATGACCAAACCGACCGCGCCAGGGACGGTCAGCAGCATCGAAAGTTCGAGCGCGGTTCCCATCAGACGCTGTGCCCCGTCCTGATCGTCCCTGCCGACGAGGCGGCTGAGCGCCGGCAGGATCGCCGTGCCGAGCGCGATGCCGATGACGCCGAGCGGAAGCTGATTGAGGCGATCGGCATAATTGAGAAAGCTCATCGCCCCCTCCTCCAGCCGCGTCGCGAAGAACACATCGACGAGCTGGCTGACCTGATAGATGCCGGCGCCGAAGGTGGCGGGAAGGATGATCGTCAGCAGGCGCTTCACATCCGGCGTCAGGCGCGGCCGGTCGATGCGAAGATCGAGCCCGGCGCGATGCACCGCCCAGAGCAGCCAGACGAACTGCAACATCCCGGCGATGCTGACGGCGACCGCGAGCGCGCGCGCCGTCGAGACATCCGGATCGGGCTCGGCGGAACCGAAGATGACGACGGCGGTGATGAGACAGATGTTGAGAAGGATCGGTGCGGCGGCGGCGGCGGCGAAGCGGCTGAGACTGTTCAATATGCCCGCAAGCAGGCTGACGAGGCTGATGAGCAGAAGATAGACGAAGGTGATGCGCGTTAGATCGACCGTCAGCTCGAACTTGCCGGGCACGTCGCGATAGGCGTTCGCCATCGCATCGACGATCCACGGCATGAAGATTTCCGCGAGGGCCGTGAAGATGAAGAGGACCGGCAGAAAGACCGACAGGACCTGGCGCGAGAAGGTGAGCGCCGCGGCCTGCCCGCCGTCGCCGTGCCACGCCTTGGAGAACATGGGCACGAAGGCGGCCGAGAATGCGCCCTCGGCAAACAGGCGGCGAAAGATGTTCGGCAGCTTGAACGCGACGAAGAAGGCGTCGGCGCCGGTGCCTGCCCCCAGGAAACGCGCGAGAAGAATGTCGCGGGCGAAGCCGAATACGCGGCTGACCATGGTCAGCCCGCCGATAGTGCCGACGCTTTTTACGAGGGACATGTCATGGGGTCCGCAAGGCGAGGGTCTTGCCGGACGATCGTTGCAAGGGCGGGCTGTTGCAGAGGACGAGTCCGGCCCCTTCCTGGGTCCGGACAATCAAATACGGCCTCAAGCCGTCGTCCCGGACCTGATCCGGGGCGACGATCCTTCAAGTGGCGTCCGGCATTGGCCGGAACAATCCGTGTCTGTCTGCTGCGGCCGCTCAATTCGGCAGGATGATATTGGGCGTGTCGCCGCCTGCCGCCGGGCCGGCATTGCCCTGGCCGTCGCCGCCCTGCGCCTGTTGCTGCGCGCGCTGCTGCTGCGCCATGTAGAGCTGCGCGAAATCGATGGGATCGAGCATCAGCGGCGGGAATCCGCCATCCCTGACGGCATCGGCGAAAATGCGCCGTGCGAACGGGAAGATCATGCGCGGCGCTTCGATGATGAGGAACAGCTGCAAATGCTCTTCGGGGACATTCTGCAGCGCGAACAGGCCGCCATAGCTGAGTTCGACAATGAACGCCGTATCCTTGCCGCCATTCGACGTCGCCTTGCCGGTCAAGTTCAGGGTGACTTCGTACGTGTCCGCCTGATCCTGCTTCGCGACGCCGACATTGACTTGCAGATCGATGTTCGGCTGTCCCTGCCCTGTCTGGAGGCTTTTGGGCGCGTTGGGATTTTCGAAACTCAGGTCCTTTACATATTGCGCCAGGATATTGATCGCCATCGGCGGGCCGGCTTCGTCGGGATTTTGACCTTGATTCTGGGCAGGTGCGGCATCGTCGGCCATGGCAAAGGGTCCTCGTCGGTCAGAAATGAAATGAAAGACAGATCGTCGCGCTAGCAGGCAGCAGGGGCGACGCGCAAGTCGAGCCGACTTGTGCCCCCGGACCTAGCGCTTATGTTGAGGATTGATTGCGCGCCCGGGAGGCAGATTTGGTTACCATCGTCGTATTGGCACTTTTGGCGGGCTTCATCGCCCTCCGGCTAATTGCCGTTCTGGGACGTCATGACGAGTCCTCCGAGCCGCCGCAGCCTGCGCTCCGCCGGGCCGCGCCCGAACGCGAGGGCAGCAATGTCGTCACGATCCCGGGCGTCGCGCGCGCGCCGCTTGCCTTCCCCGAAGGTCTGAACGAAGCTGCAAGAGGCGGGCTGGAACGCATCGCCGAGGAAGACCCGGATTTCGATCCGAAGGCCTTTCTGGAAGGTGCGACGGCGGCCTATCGCCTAGTGCTGGAGGCCTTCTGGTCCGGCGACCGCGACGCGCTGAAGGATCTGGTCAGCGACGACATACTGGCGGACTTTTCCGCCGCGATCGACGCGCGCGAGGCGGACGGCCTCGTTTACGAAAACCGTCTGGTCGGCGTCGACAATGCCGAGATCCTGTCCGCGGAACGCCGCGGCCAGATGGCGGAAGTCACGGTCCGCTTCGATGCCGATCTGGTGGCGGCCACACGCGACCGTTCGGGTGACATCGTGGCCGGATCCGAGGAGGACGCCACCGAAACGCACGACGTCTGGACCTTCAGCCGCCATCTGGCGAGCGACGATCCGTCCTGGCTGCTGATCGAGACCGACGGCGCGGCCTGACCAGGCTTCAACGATCGCGTGCAGCCAGCGCGGTACCGGATTCCATGATTCCGGCATTGCTC
>JBCCAC010000279.1:0-3844 GCA_039815015.1 Pseudomonadota bacterium
GGTATGCCCGCTAATGTAGTAGGCGTTTGCAGGATCCTCTATACCTGTCCATATTCTTCTAAAGGATGCTGAAGCGGAGCGGTCGGGCAGACATGGGTGGAGGCTTCAAGAACGCCGGTCCTCAGCCGCTGCCGGCTCATCTCCATCAGGCCGAACTGGGAAATGCGGCCCACCTGAATGCGCGCGCGGTCGTCCTTCAGCGCTTCCTTCAGCGCCTTTTCCACCTTCCGGACATTGCCATTGACGTCCATGTCGATGAAATCGATGACGATCAGCCCGGACATGTCGCGCAATTTAAGCTGCCGCGCGATTTCGCGCGCCGCCTCGACATTGGTCTTGTAGGCGGTTTCCTCGATCGAGTGTTCGCGCGTCGACTTGCCGGAGTTGATGTCGATCGATACCAGCGCCTCGGTCGGATTGATGACAATGGAGCCGCCGGATTTCAGCCTGACTTCCGGCTGATACATCTCGGCAAGCTGTTCTTCGACCCGGTAGCGCTGAAAGATCGGCACCGGATCGTCATACTGCTTCACCTTCTTCGCATGGCTCGGCATCAGGAGCTTCATGAAGCCCTTGGCGTCCTTGTGACCAGCCTCGCCGTCAACCAGAACCTCGTCGATCTCACGCGTGTAAAGGTCGCGGATCGCGCGCCTGATCAGATCGGAATCCTCGTGGATTAGGGCGGGCGCGGCGCTCTCCAGCGTTTTCTTGCGGATGCCGTCCCACAGGCGCGACAGATAGTCGAAGTCGCGCTTTACCTCGGTCTTGGTACGGCTGGCGCCGGCGGTCCTGACGATCACGCCCATGCCCGTCGGCAGATCGAGTTCCGCGACGATGGACTTCAGCCGCTTCCGGTCCGCAGCGCTCGCAATCTTCCGGCTGATGCCGCCGCCGTGCGAGGTGTTGGGCATCAGCACCGAATAGCGCCCGGCGAGCGACAGATAGGTCGTCATCGCCGCGCCCTTGTTGCCGCGCTCTTCCTTCACGACCTGCACCAGCAGCACCTGACGCCGCTTGATGACCTCCTGAATCTTGTAGCGTTTCCTGAGGTTCTGGCGCTTCTTCCTCAGCGCCTCGGCATTGGCGCTGTCATTATGATCGTCGTCGCGCCCAGCCTCTTCATGTGCGTCATCACCGTCGCCATCGTCCTGATCGGCGGTCTCGCTGCCATCGTCGCCGACGGAGCCTTCATGCGGCTGTTCTTCGTCGAGATCGTCGGCATGTTCCTGCGCTACGGCGCGCTCCTCGGCCAGCAGCGCCTCACGGTCCGCCTTCGGGATCTGGTAATAGTCCGGATGGATTTCCGAAAAGGCGAGGAACCCGTGCCGGTTGCCGCCATATTCAATGAACGCCGCCTGTAGCGACGGCTCCACGCGCGTCACTTTGGCGAGGTAGATATTTCCCTTGATCTGAGCCCGCTTGGCGGACTCGAAATCAAATTCGTCGATCCGCGTTCCATTTGCGACTGCGACCCGGGTCTCTTCCGGGTGGCGCGCGTCGATCAGCATGCGCGTCGTCATCTATACGTCTCCGAAGTCCGGCAATGTCCCGATCGCCGCATTCGGCGACGACAGGATGGAACCGGACATGTCTTTTGACGGACGCGCGCGGAATGCGGCGTCCGATGGGTGAATAAGAAAATGCGAACGGGGCGGCAGATCGTGTGAGACCTGTCGATGGGCGGACATGGGACGGGCATGCGCCGGGGCCGGGGGTCCGGACCGTCGCTCCTGTCGTATGTGCCATCATGCCGCTTGCCAGAACCTTCGAGATTTCAGTGCGATCCGTCGGAACCGCACCGCGACAGGGCCGAACGACCGGCCCGGTGCCGCCAGAATAGAGCATGGCAGTTCGCCGCGCCCCCTGAGGATGTTCGCTAGCAGCAAAGCCTCGCCAGAACAACATGTGTGACCGGCGTGCAACGCACGGCGGCGCGGTGCGCTTGTCGGACGACGGTCAAACTCCTAATCTACAGAGGAGAATGGCGGCCAGGAACGGTCGGGCGGCAGGCGGGGCGGACCATGCAGATGCGTATCGAGGGCGACCGCTGGCGCCATGGACGGACGGTCCGGGCGCTCCGAGAGCTCTGGGGCGCGCTGATCCTGATCATCGCCGCGATGCTGACCGCCGGTCCTGCCTTCGCCGCGACGCTCGTCGATGTCGATGTCGACGACGCCCCCGGTCGTCTGACCGTGACCGTTCGGTTCGACGGGCCGTTCGCGCCCCCGGATCGATTTGCGCTCGCCAATCCCGATCGGCTCGTCCTCGACCTGCCGGGGATCAGCAGCATCGGTCGGACGCTGCCGGGCGCCGGTGCGGTGCGGCAGGTGAGAACGGCCCAGTTCGACGGCGACACCGCGCGGCTCGTCATGGATCTCAATGCGCCGCTCGCGATCGTCGGGGCGGACATGGGGCGGACCGTCCTCGTTCTGAACCTGGCGCCGACCACCGACTTTGCCGCCACGGTCGGGCGCGGGCGTCAGAAGCTGCCCGGCCCGTTCACCGGGCCAGTGACCGGGCCTGTGACCGGATCCGTGACCGAGGTCGAACCCGCGTCGCCCTCTGCCGCGCAGGCACCGGCCGCACCACGAGCGCCGCCTGCGCTGCGGCCATGGCCGAGAACGCCGACGCCTGCCCCGCAAGAGGCGTCGCCGGAAACGGCCGATGCCAGCGCGGCACTGTCGCCGCGCAAACGCCGCCCCTCGCCGCGCCCCCGCGCCGGCGGCCTTCCGGTCGTCGTCGTCGATGCCGGCCATGGCGGCCGAGATCCGGGCTCACCCAGCGTCGACGGCAAGCGCGAGAAGGACGCCACGCTCGCCATCGCACGCGCCATCAAGCGCGAGCTCGACGCATCGGGCCGCGTGCGGACCATCCTGACGCGCGACGATGACCGCTACATCCCGCACCGCGGCCGCACCGACATCGCCCGCGAAAACAATGCGGAGCTGTTCATCAGCGTCCATGCCGACAGCTTCCCCGCGAAACCCGAAGTTTCGGGCGCCACGATCTACACGCTGTCCGAAACCGCGTCCGACAAGGAGGCCGCGCGCCTCGCCAGCCGGGAAAACCGCGCCGGCGCCATCAACGGCGTGGATCTCCAGTCCGAGAATGACGATGTCACCTCGATCCTCATCGATCTGGCGCAGCGCGAGACGATGAATTCCTCGGCGGAGTTCGCCGCGCTTCTGCAACGCGAGATGGTCGCGGCCGGTGTGCCCTTCCGCTCGCATTTCCACCGGTTCGCGGGCTTTCTGGTGCTGAAGGCGCCGGACGTTCCCGCCGTGCTTCTGGAAACCGGCTACATGTCGAACGCGAAGGACAGCCGCTATCTGTTCTCGAAAAAGGGGCAGAGCGAGATCGCCAAAGGCGTCCGCGCGGCCGTGGAGGCGCATTTTCTGAGGAAACTCGCGCAGCGCTAGGCGGCCTTCATCCTGCGCTCATCCGCATGACCTATGCGAAGCTTCCGTGCGCATTCTTCTTCCCCTTCTCATCGCCCCGTCGCTCGCCGCCTGCAGCGTGGCCGGCGACATTATCGAGCTGCCCGTAAAGGCCGCCTCCGGCATGGTCGACGTTATGACGGAAAGCGATGAGGAGAAGGACGCGAAATTCGTCCGCAAGATGCGCAAGGCCTGCGAGGCGTGGGAAGACGACGCGAAAAAGGCCCGCAAACAGGCGAAGAAAACCGGCGCGCCCGCCGACATCCCGCCGCCGCCCAACGGCAATTGCGAAAGTTGAGACCCAGGCGCGGAGCTTGAGGTTTCCGTGCCCGTACCGCCCCCGCAGTCCAGACTGCGAAGCCGGTGATCTTCCTATCCGGTAAAGCTCTGCACCAGGCTCCCGGCCA
>JBCCAC010000245.1:0-4187 GCA_039815015.1 Pseudomonadota bacterium
GGAACGTCGTCGTGAAGTGCGACTGACTGGAAAATCCGACCGCGGCAGCGATATCGACTAGCGACCAGGTCGTCGCACGCAAGAGCCGTTTCGCCTCGGAAATTCGCTCCTGCGTCACATAGCGATGCGGCGGCATGCCCGTCGACGCCTTGAACTTACGCGCGAAGGTAATCTCGTTCATGTCGATTTCGGCGGCGAGGTCGCCGACATGAATGTCGCGATCGAAATTCTTCTCGATGTAGCGCTGCACCGTCTGCAGCGCGACTTTCGATAGCTGCGAAGACTGAGTCGCCTCGTTCAACCGATCATAATCCGCCTGGCCCTGGTCGGGCACGAAATTCGCCTTTGCACTTTCGATGGCGGCGAACAGCCCTTCCTTGGTGAAGGGTTTGACGAGATAGCCGTTCGGCTTCGCTGCCGAGGCCCGCATCACCGTGTTCCGGTCGGCGTGCGAGGTCACGAAAATGATGATGAGGTCGAGTTCGTCGCGAAGGTGGCAGGCGAGCGAGACGCCGTCGCGGTCGCCCTCGATCATGATGTCGATGATCGCGATGTCGGGCTCTTCCATGTCGGCGATTGACATGGCCTGCGCGGCGTCGGGCGCGATACCCACCACTTCGTGCCCCAGTTCCTCCAGCGTTTCGGAAAGGTCCCTGGCGGTGACCCGTTCGTCTTCCACGATCATCAGGCGAGCCATAGATGTTTCCAATTCGTACTGGCCATCCGGCCATTCTGGCGCGACCGCTGAACACAACCGCCAACTAGTCCGCTCTCGCCAAATAGGCGATATTTATGAAGCCTATCCGCAGGATGAGGGCTTTGCAAAAGAACGCACCGGTTTCCGCAGTGATTTGACAGAATTTCGCAAAGCGGCCCCCGAGCCGCAAAATATCCGCGTATCCGGCAGGTCTACGCTTATCGCCGACACATGAGAATTTCTGGAGTCGGATCATTTTCGAACGGGTTGGCCTCGAAACGTTGAAGAGCTGGATCGGTACGACCGCAACGACGCGTCACCCGGCCGCAAGAGCTTCCGGCCCCGCCTGTCCGCCGCCAGCGCCCGATAATCTGCTCGAACAGCGGCGGTTCGAACGTCTGGCCGACGGCGCCCTTCACGGCAGTCAGGTCGCGCTCGACGCGCTGCTCGATCTGTCGGGTGAATGGCTGGCGCGCCATGGCGAAGCGTCCGCGACGCAGGAAATACCGGCGATCCTCAGGCGACTGCACGAAAAACTCGGAAGCTACGACCCCCGCTACAGCTACACGGACTGGGCGCTCGATATTGCCGATTATCATCTGCGGCAGTGCGATCATCCCGCGCGCCCGGTGACCGCGGATCAGACGCATACACCTGCGACCGACTGAGACATCGATATGAGAGTCACGGCAATGACGGCGCCCGCCCATGATCGGCGGCGGCAAATCGGCCGTGCCGAATAGGCCGCCCGCAGCCCCGCTCGATGCCTCCACTTTGGACGCCGTCGATGCCCTACGACATATTCTAGGCAATCACAGTGTGCTGGCGCTCGCGACGCTGGTCATGTCCTGGAACGCGCCATTTCATAGGGATGCTTCCGAAGGCGATACCGAGACGACCGATGTAAAGGCGCGCCTGATGGCGCAGCATCTCGACCTGCGCGACGGCATGGATGCCATCGCCGCCTGCCTGGCCGGGCGCGGCGCCCTCATCATACCCGAAACGGAAGACGAGATCGTACCGGCGGCAGGCCGCCGCATCGCCGCGGCGATCGAGGCGGGACGCATGTTCGATCATCTCATCGCCGGACATCGCGAGATGATGCTGGCGCTGGACGCCGCGTTCGATGTCGTCGCTGCCGCCGACGATTCCGACATGCTCGCGATCCTGCGCGCGCGCCGCACCAGCCACGGCCGGCACCTTCTCGAACTTTACGAGCTGGCCGGCGGCTGACGTGAAAATTCCTAATATCGCGATCAGCATGCGAAAGAAACGATCTCACCCTTCTCCTACAAAGAATGGGCGGAATGGGACGAGGCACTGGATGCCGGACCCCAACTCCCTCCGCGGTCGCGTTCAAGAGCTTGCCACCGACGGTCCCGCACACACGGTCGTTGGCATGTCGCAGGATAGGTCTCCTTCCCCCCCACCCCCCGGGGGACCACCCTGCACCCCCTTCCGGTCGGCCTCTCCTTGGGCCGACCGGAAGCTTGGGATCTAAGCAACCCCGGCGAACCTTCAGAGCGTCGTCTTTTCAATATCCGCCAGCAATTCCTCGCACATCGTGTTCATGCGCGCGCAATGGTCATGATCGTGGCGCGCCGTCTCGTCGCGACATTCCTCGGCCGCCGTCTTCAATAGCGACATTGCCGCCTTCAGAACCGCCTGATTCGAGCCGGTCCTGCGCGTCGCCAGCGACGCGAACATAGTCGCCACATCAGCGAGATCGCTCGATTTGCGGAAGCACTGCCGCATTTTGATAATGTGTTCTTCCGCAACGCAGGCGTCCGCATTGGATGTCGCCAGCGCCGCCGTCCACATCGCGTGGCGGACGGTTTCGGCAAGCGGATCATTGACATGGCCGTCAACATCGGGATGGGCGGCCAGCATCTTGGCGATCGACATGGGGGTGGTTCCTTTTCCTGAACTGATAGATGCTCCTCCAACCCCTCAGTCCAGCAGGAGTTCAACGCACGCGATCTGCGTCTTTCCGATCATCATCAACCGGTTATCGACACGAAACGGCACGAACCCACCGGTCCCGTTCAGCATGTCCTGCAGCCGCTCGCCCTTCGCCAGATACAGCGCGCCCTCCTGAGCGTCGCCGTTCGCCAGTTCGATGCGTACGGGGGTCAGCGCCTTTGCCACGTGACCCGTCGTTACCGGCAATGTCATGGCCGCGCCGCCGCCAGATAGGCAGCCTCCAGCCCGTGATCGCGTGCCTTGCGGGAAAGCGCGGGAACCAGTCCACCGGTAACGAAGCGACCGGTCACGCTCCCATCATCATGCTCTTCGGCCTCATATTCGTGCAGCACCTGCATTGTCGGTGTATCCCCTTCCATGCCGACGACCTCGGCGATCGCCGCGATCCGCCGCGTTCCGTCCGGATAGCGCTTGACCTGGACGACCAGGTCGACGCTTTCCACGATCTGCCTGACCAGCGACACGCGCGGCAGATTCGCGCCCCGCATGACGATCATGTGCTCCAGGCGGGTCAGCGCCTCGCGCGGGCTGGAGGCGTGCAGCGTCGCCAGCGTGCCGTCATGGCCGGTGTTCATCGCCTGCATCAGTTCGAACGCCTCGCCGCCGCGCACCTCGCCAAGAACGATCCGGTCGGGCCGCATTCTCAGCGCATTGATCAGAAGATCCGCGATCGTGACGCGGCCGGTCCCTTCGACGGACGGTGGCCGCGTTTCCAGTGTGACGACGTGCGGCTGCTGCAATTGCAGTTCGGCCGCGTCCTCTATGGTGACGATGCGCTCCGTCTTCGCGATCAGCGCGGAAAGCGCGTTCAGAAGCGTGGTCTTGCCGGAGCCGGTGCCGCCCGAAATCAGGATGTTGAACCGGGCCGCGGTCGCGACGCGCAACGTCTCCGCCATCGCCGGCGAACAGCTGCGCCCGACCAGGGAGCCGAGCGTCAGCGCCGTATCGGCGAATTTACGGATGGAAATGGTCGGTCCGCGCAGGCTGACCGGTTTCGCGACGATGTTGACCCGGCTGCCATCGGCCAGGCGGGCATCCGTCAGCGGCGTCGTCGCGTCGATGCGGCGCCCGACATCGTTGGCGATGCGCTGCGCCACCTTCATGACGTGCTCTTCGTCACGAAACTGGGCGCCGACACGTTCGAGACAACCGCGGCGCTCGACGTAGATATTGTGCGGTCCGTTGACTAGGATGTCGCTGATGCTGCCATCGGCGAGCAGCGGCTCCAGCGGTCCAAGACCGGTCAGCTCGTTCAGGACGTCCTCTTCCAGGTCTGCCTGTTCGGAAAGCGAGAGCGTAAGCCCGAGATCGGCGGTCGCGCGCAGAATGAGCGGACGCAGTTCCTGCCTCAGATCGACACTCTCCATCGCTGCCGCCGCCGCGATGTCGATCTGTTCGAAAAGAAGCGCGATAACCCGGTCGCGATGGCCGGACGTGCTCGTGTTCGCATCTGTTGCAGATGTCGATGTCATGCTTTCATTTAAAAGTTCTGAACTTTTTACAGGCC
>JBCCAC010000180.1:0-5430 GCA_039815015.1 Pseudomonadota bacterium
CAGGAGGCACAATCGATGATCGGCGCGCGGACCGAGGCGGACGAAGACCAGACGTTGCGCTTCGAAGAGGATTTCCCCGCGGAGCCGATCATCGTCAGAGGCGACCGGCGCCTGCTGCGGCAGGCTGTTCTCAACCTCCTGACCAACGCCGTCAAATTCTGTCCGCAGGACCCGCTCGTCATTCTTCGGGTTCAGCGCTCGAAGACGGGCGAGGTCGCCGTCTGTATCGAGGACAATGGCATCGGAATTCCGCCCGAAATGCGCGATGCGGTTCAGCAGCCGTTCGTACAGGCCGAACGAGCGGAGACGCGGACCTATGGCGGTGTGGGTCTGGGCCTCGCGCTCGTGCGTCAGTTCGCCGAAGCGCATGACGGCCGCATGAGCATCGATGCAGGCGAAGAGGGCGGCACAGTCGCCTGTATCCTGCTGCCGGCGGCCCGCATCGTTTCACGGGCCAAGCCAGCCGCGGAGCCGGTTCCGGCCGGCTGACGCCGATCAGTTGACCGGAGGCCGCCGGCGGTAGCTGAGCGCCTCCGCCACATGCACGCGGCCGATTGTGTCCGCGCTGGCCAGATCGGCGATCGTGCGCGCGACTTTCAGGACGCGGTGATAACCGCGCGCCGTCAGACGCATCGCCTCCGCCGCCTGGGCCAGGAGAGCACGCCCCGCCTCATCCGGCGTCGCGACCGTTTCCAGCAGCTTACCGTCCGCCTCGGCATTGGTGCGCGCGGCTTCGCCATCATAGCGCGCCGACTGGATCGCACGCGCCGCCGAGACACGCGCCAGCACCTCTGCCGATCCCTCGGCCGGCGGCGGCATGGTGAGATCGGCGGCGGTGACGGGCTCGACCTCCACATGCAGGTCGATGCGATCGAGGAGCGGCCCCGACAGTTTCGCCTGATAGTCCGCCGCGCATTTCGGTGCCCGGGCACAGGCCAGCGCCGGATCGCCTAGATGGCCGCAACGGCACGGGTTCATCGCCGCGATCAGCTGCACGCGCGCCGGATAGGTGACGTGCATCGCCGCGCGCGCGATCGACACCTCCCCCACCTCCAGCGGCTGGCGCAGGCCGTCGAGGACGCGGCGGTCGAATTCGGGCAACTCGTCCAAGAAGAGAACCCCGAGATGGGCGAGGCTGACCTCGCCCGGCCGCGCCTTCTGCCCGCCGCCGACCAGCGCGGGCATCGACGCCGAGTGGTGCGGCGCGCGATAGGGGCGCTGGCGGATGAGACGTCCCGCTTCCAGCGTCCCGGCGACGGACGCGACCATCGACACTTCGAGTGCCTCGGCCGGCGTCAGGTCAGGGAGAATGCCAGGGAGCGTCGCCGCCAGCAGCGACTTGCCGGCGCCGGGCGGCCCCGACATCAGAAGATTGTGGCCACCAGCCGCCGCAATCTCCAGCGCGCGCTTTGCCGTCTCCTGCCCCTTGACCGCATCTAGGTCGGGAGCGGCCGTCACTTCGGCCGGTGCGGCGGGCTCCGGGGCGCCAAGCAGCTGCGTGCCCTTGAAATGGTTGAGGAGTTCCAGAAGGCCGGGCGCGGCCAGAACCTCGACACGGCCGGCCCATGCCGCCTCACCGCCCTGCGCCGCCGGACAGATCAGTCCCAGATCCTCCGAACTCGCATGCAGCGCCGCAAGGAGGACGCCCGGCACGTTCGCGATACGGCCGTCGAGGCCGAGCTCGCCGACGCATAGATAGCCGGCCAGCTGCTCCGCATCGACGATGCCCATGGCCGCCAGCAGGCCGAGCGCGATGGGCAGATCGTAATGCGACCCTTCCTTCGGCAGGTCCGCCGGCGAAAGATTCACGGTCACGCGCTGGAACGGCATGGCGAGACCGATGCCCGACAGGGCCGCACGCACACGTTCCTGCGATTCGGCGACCGCCTTGTCGGCGAGGCCGACGATGGTGAATTTCGTCGTGCCCTTGGCGATCTGCACCTGTACGTCGACGCTGCGCGCCTCCAGCCCCAGAAACGCCGTCGTCGTCACATGCGCGACCATCTGCCCCGTCCCCCAAAATACGCTTACCGCGATGCGCCTAGGGGGCGGTGGCGGAGCCTGTCCACGGGCTTTTGATTCTCGGGATTGAAACGCAAGCGATATTGCCCTCAACCGGGCAGCACAGAATGTCCGATCTCGATCACATCCATCTGAAGCGGCCACTGCGCGCGCGGAAGCCGGCGTGGCGCAAATGGACGGAACTGTCCTTCGGCGTCATTCTGTGCATTCTGGCGCCGCCGATCGGCGGTCTCGCCCCCGGTCCGCTGGGCTTTGCCGGCTTCGCGCTCGGCCTTACCCTCATTCTCAGAAATTCGCGCTGGGCGAAGCGACGCTATATCTGGTTCCGCCGCCGCTGGCCGAAATGGGGGCGCCGCTCCGACTGGCTTCTGCGCCGCCGTCCGCGCCGCGTTCGTCCGAAACCTCGCGAAGCCGGAAACGATCGGCTAGGCTCGCGCCATGCTTGAGATCGTCCGCATCCCCGTTCTTTCCGACAATTATGTCTGGCTGGCGCACGATACCGCCAGCGGCGACACGGCGGTCATCGATCCCGCCGTGGCCGATCCCGTCCTCGCCGCCGCGGACGCGCGCGGCTGGCGCATCTCGCAGATACTGAACACGCACTGGCACCCCGATCATGTCGGCGGCAATCAGGGGATCAAGGACGCCACCAATTGTCGGATCACGGGACCGGAGGGCGAAAAGGCGAAGATCACGGCGATCGACCGCGCCGTCGTCGAAGGTGACGAGGTCGGCATCGGCGACAGTATCGGCCGTGTTATCGACGTGCCGGGGCACACGGCCGGACATAATGCCTATCATTTCGCCGGCGCCGGCGCGGATGGCGAAGACGTTCTGTTCTGCGGCGACACGCTGTTCGCCATGGGCTGCGGCCGCCTGTTCGAAGGCACGCCGGAACAGATGTTCGACAGCCTCGGCAAGCTCGCCGGGCTGCCCGCCGCAACCAAAGTCTATTGCGCGCATGAATATACGCAGGCGAACGGCGCATTCGCCCTGACGGCCGAGCCCGATAATGATGCCATTGCGGACCGGCAGGCCGAGGTGATCGCCATGCGCGAACGCGGCGAGGCGACGGTCCCGACGACCATTGCGCAGGAGCTGGCGACGAACCCGTTCCTGCGCGCGAAGGACGCGGCAGAGCTCGGCGCACACCGCACCGCGAAAGACTCGTTTTGAAGGGGACTCCGATGACGATGCCAAGGCTGATCGCTGCCACAACCCTCGCGCTGGGTCTGGGTCTGGCTCTGGCGACGGGGCCTGCCGCTGCCCAATCCGCCGCCCAGCCGGCCGATACGAAGGCCGACGCACCCGCCGCGAAGGATCAGGGCGACCGCTATTTCGGCAACAGCGCCAAGACGCGGTCGGCCGTCATCGGTGTGAACGGCATGGCGGCGACCTCGCAGCCGCTCGCGACGCAGATCGCGCTCGACATTCTGAAGGCGGGCGGTAGCGCGGCGGATGCAGCGATCGCGGCCAATGCGGCACTCGGCCTGATGGAGCCGACGGGCAATGGCATTGGCGGCGATCTGTTCGCCATCGTGTGGGACCCGGAAACGAAGCGCCTGCACGGCCTCAACGCATCCGGACGCGCGCCGAAGGGGCAGACGCTGGAAAGCCTGCGCGCCGCCAGCGCGACGGCGGGCGATCCCAACGACATTCCCGACTGGGGCTGGCGCAGCGTCACGATTCCGGGCGCCGTCGACGGCTGGGGCATGCTGCACGAGAAATTCGGGCGGCTGCCGCTCCCCGACATACTCGCCCCGACGATCAGCTATGCCGAGAACGGGTTCCCGGTGTCCGAACTGATCGGCTATTACTGGCGCCGCTCTATGGAGAATTTCCAGCGCCTGTCGGACGAGGGCATCATCGAAGAGGGCGAGAACTGGAAGCGCCTCTACATGCCGGGCGGCAAAGCCCCGGAAGAAGGCGACATCTTCAAGAATCCGGACCTGGCGCGCACGTTGAGGATCATCGGCGCGGAGGGAACGGACGCTTTCTACGCCGGCCCGCTTGCCGACCGCATGGGTCAGTATTTCGAACGGATCGGCGCCCCGCACCGCGGCTATGATTTCGCGGCGCATAAATCGGAGTGGGTCGAGCCCGTCAGCGTCAATTATCGCGGCCATGACGTCTGGGAACTGCCGCCCAATGGCCAGGGCATCGCGGCGCTCCAGATCCTCAACCTTGTCGAAGGCTATGATCTTGCGGCGATGGGGCGCGGCTCGGACGAATTCTGGCACGTCTTCGTCGAGGCGAAGAAACTCGCCTTCGCCGACCGCGCCGCCTATTACGCCGATCCCGATTTCGCCGAGGTCGATGTCGAACGGCTGCTGTCGGACGAATATGCCGACGAACGCCGCGCGCTGATCGGCACGGCGGCGATGACCGCGGTCGATCCCGGCCTCGACACTTCCGACATCGATACGGGCGACACCATCTATCTGACCGTCGCCGACAAGGACGGCATGATGGTCAGCCTGATCCAGTCTAATTATCGCGGCATGGGATCGGGCCTTGTGCCGGACGATGGCGGCCTGGAACAGGCCGGCAACACGCTTGGCTTCATGTTCCAGGATCGCGGCGCGCAGTTCGCGCTCGATCCCGAACATCCCCACGCCTACGCGCCCGGAAAACGCCCCTTCCACACCATCATCCCGGCCTTCGTGACGAAGGATGGCGAGCCGCTGATGGCCTTCGGTCTGATGGGCGGCGGCATGCAGCCGCAGGGCCATGCGCAGATCATCGTCAACATGGTCGATTTCGGCATGGGTCCGCAGGAGGCGGGCGACGTGGCGCGCTTTCACCATGCCCAGGCCGACGAGCCGACGGCAACGGGGCGCATGACCGACGGCGGAACGATCGAGATCGAATCCGGCGTATCCGGCGAGGTGGTCGCCGGGCTGCGCGCGCGCGGCCACAGGGTCGAATATACCACCGGTCCCTTCGGCGGCTATCAGGCCATCTGGCGCGATCCGGATACCGGCGCCTATTGGGGCGCGAGCGAGATGCGCAAGGACGGTCAGGCGGCGGGATACTGACCTGTCACCGGATGCCCGAAAGGCGCCTGTCGTGCGCGCGGCGCCGATTATGCTATACTGGCGTCAGGAGGACTCGCGCCATGACCAGATTCCGTTCCCTCATTCCCGCCGCCGCGCTCGCCATCGCCGCCTGCGCCGTCCCGGCAGACAACGGGCCGCCGCTTTCGGCCTCCGGCGAAGATCTGAGCAACGATCCGTTCATCACTGCCGAGGCCGTCGGCGAGCCACGCCCGTGCCTGTTCCTGCGCCGCGTCAACCAGACCAAAGCGATTTCCGACCGGCACCTGCTGTGGGAAGTGGTCGGCGGCGATCTCTATCGCACGGAATTCGCGTCGCGCTGCCAGCCCGCGGCGGACGATGACAGTTTCCG
>JBCCAC010000096.1:0-7699 GCA_039815015.1 Pseudomonadota bacterium
AGGCGCCGCAGATAGATCGACATCGCCTGCGCGCCGCGATCGTTCAGTCGCTGCCACTGGATCCAGAAGCCAGCGCCGAACAGCACGGCAAAGAGCGTGTTCGCCTTGTCGTCGACCAGCCAGGATACCAGAAACAGTGCGACCCGATTGCTCTGACTGACGATGAACCCCTGCTGCTGGGCGTCCGTCGAGATATTGTTGCTGGCCGAAAATATGACGAGATTCGCGACCAGAACGCCCAGAAGCGCGAAACCGCGCAGGATGTCGAGTTCTTCGATCCGTTCGCCGGGAACAATCGCGTGCGCGACGAGTGCGCGGCGTGGCCGGGTCATGGGCCGGGTCATGGTCGACGCGCTCATCAGTCGAGCGCCAGGGCGAACGCCAGCAGCTCGTCCTCGATCGCCGCGTTCAGCTCGGGCCCTTTCTGCGAATTGGTGAGAAAGACGTACCCCGCCCGCTGGTCTCGGAGCGCGGTGAACCAGGAGGTGAAGCCCTCATTTATGCCGCCATGGGATATGGCGCGACCGAAGTCGGTATCCTTGATAGCGACTCCGAGGCCCCAGGCGTCGAGACCGAAATCGGCGCGAAACTCCGCATCGTCGGACAGGACGATCTGGGGCGACATCATCGCTGCGCGCATATCGGCAGAAAGCCCGGTCCCGCCTAGGATCGCGGACACGACGCAGGCATAGCGGGGTGCGGAGCTGAATAGGCTGGCCGACACCATCGGACTTTCAATGCGCCAGTCGTCCTGCGCCTGCCCATCGATATAGCCGGTCGCCAGTCGGGCCTTCAGATCCGCCGACCAGGTCCACGGCCCTGAATCGCACGACAGCGCCTGTCGCATGTCGGCGCGCATCAGCCGCTCCAGGCCGGCAAGATCGGTGTCGAGGGCATGGGCCAGCGCGAGGGCGAGATATTCGAACCCCTCGCCCGAATAGAGAAACCCTGAACCCGGTTCGAACTTGATGTCGAGCTGGCCGTTCTCATTATGGAACCGCCAGTTCGGAAACCCGGACTGGTGCGACAATACCATTCGCGGCGTGATGCGCGCCGCGCGTCCATCCTGGATGTCGGGATGAGGCAGGATCTGCGCCAGGGGTTCGTCGAGCGCAATGACGCCGCGATCGACCTGCCGCAGGACGTAATAGGAAAACGCGGGCTTACTGAGCGATGCCGTTTCGAACAGCGTGTCCTGCGCGACCGGCCGTTCCGCCTCCCGATCGGCATATCCATAGGTCTGGACGTCTGCGATGCGCCCGTCCTGGATCAGGGCGAGGGAGAGGCCCGGAATGGCCAGCCGCCGCATCTGCCGTTCGATGAGCGCGTCGATTGCCCCGCGCGCCGCATCGCGTTCCTCTGCCCGCACGGGCGGCCCGGACCATAGCGCCAGGACCGTCGCCGCCAGAAAGATGATGATCGATCGCATCGCAGCCATTCCTCCCTATTGATGGCCCTTTGATGCGGTGTGGGGTGGATCTGGATGTCAACGCTTCGATTATTTTCCTGCCGGCGCGCATCTATCGGGTGCGCCCGGCGCATCATAATGTCGAACGCCATGTGAGGAGAGACGCATTGGAAACGGTCACCCAGGACGCCGGCCCCCTCGACGAACTCATCCCAATCGTCTTCGCGCTCGTTCTGGGGGCGATCGTCATCTCCGCGCAGTGGCTGATCTACAGGCTGAAGCGCACACGCATCGACGCCGTCCGGGACGCTCTAGCGCGGCGCACGGATCTCGATCCCGACCGTCTTGCTGCCCTGATCGTCAAGGTGCCCAGCCCGCGCGCGGACCTTCGACGCGCCATGCTCTGGCTTGCCTTCGGAACCGGCCTCTTCGTCGTCGGCCTCGCAGCCCCTCCTGAGGCGCGCCGCCTGGTCTTCGGTATCGCAGCCGTGCCGGGGTTCGTCAGCCTCGCCTATTTCGCGTTCTTCGCGCTTCGCCTGCAAGACGAAGCCTGACCCGATCGCCATCCTCGGGGACCTCGATGACCGGGCGCTCGTCGCGCTCGTCCGGACGACCGGAGATGCCGAGGCGTTTGGCGAACTGTTCCGGCGCCACCACGCGCCTCTGCACGCCTTCCTGTCTTCACTAGGCGCTCCCTTGGCCATTATCGACGACGTCTTGCAGCAGACGTTCCTGACCGCGTTCAGGAAGATCCGGCAGTTTCGCGGCGACGCGGCCTTTCGCACATGGCTGTTCACCATCGGCTACCGGGAACATTTGCAGTCCTTGCGGCGCGCGCGTTCCGGCAGCCGCCTTTTGGACAGCCTGATTGACACCGAAGCGCCCGAAAACGAGCCGAAAGCGCCCGCTATTGACGATGTTCTCGACCTGGCGCGCGCGCTCGACGCACTCGCCGCCGACGAACGGACCGCCGTGGTCTTGTGCGACGTCCACGGCTTCACTCACGTCGAGGCGGCAGAGATGACGGACAGGCCACTGGGCACGCTGAAAAGCCAAGTCCGACGAGGGCGCGTGAACCTCAAACGATTGCTGGGAATGGGAGACCAAGATGCCGATTCGCAATGATGAAGAGCTGAACCGCGCGTTCCAGGCATACCGGACGGCGGCGGAAGGACGCGTCGATGAAGGCGCGCCTCACGCGGTGCCGGAAGATCTGCAACAGACGGCGCGGCGGACGGAACTGGGTCGCACGTTCGGACGCCCCGCCGTCTTTCTTCTGGCCGGCATCGGCGCTCTAGTCGTCAGCGCCACGCTCGGCATCTCACTACCGCTGGAATTCGTCGCACTCGCTATTTTCGGCCTCTTCTCCCTCCTCGCCATCAAATGACCGGATGCCTGTCGCCGGGTATGCGGGAGCTTGAACCCTCCTTAACCATGGCGCGTTATGTCGCGCGCGATGCGATATGCCGTCCTTCTCCTGGCATTCGTCGTCTGGCTGGGCGGCGCACCCGTCAGCGCGCAGTCTAGTTGTAGTGCGGCCGGCGCGCAGGGAACGGCGCCCGCATCGTGGCAGACCTACTGCTGGCTCGACTTCGCGAGCTACAACGACGCGCAGGCCCGCTCGGCGGCGGGTCAGGATTTCGCCTTCAGCCTGACCGACGGCTCGACGCTTAACCTCAACGTGCGCGCGACGAGTACGGCGGCGACGGCGGCGGACGACCGCACGGCGCCCAGCTGGTCGGGCGCGGCGGTCGGCAACACCGCGTTCCTGGGCATTCCCGGCCGGCCGATCCTCTACATGCTGAATTCCGGTTCGACGGTCACCATGACCTTTCGCAACATCAGCGTGACGCCGCCGCCGGGCGTTGCGGCGGTGACCAGCTACGCCTTCGTCGTCGCCGATGCGGAATCGACCGACAATCAGGAATATCTCGAGTTCACGACCGACGGTGCGGACTGGGTCATCCTCGATCAGGTGCCCCCGATCAGCGGCAACCAATATCCGGCGATCAGCGGTGCGGGGACCGATACCGTGCGCATGGACGGGGCCGGGCAGACCGGCCGCGTCGGCGCCTGGATCGCCGGCAGCGGCACGCCGACGGAGGTCGTCGCGGAAATGCGCGGCGCAGGTCTGCAGGGCTTCATGTTCGCCGTCCGCTTCGCCTCCATCACCCTGACGAAGGAAATCGGCGGCGCGCGGGTGGACGACAGCGACCAGTTCCGCTTTCGCATCCAGTCGACCTCCTCCGGCGACGTCCTGGCGGAGGGGACGACCAGCGGCACCGGACTCGGACCGTTCGATGCCGCGGTGCTGTCCACTGCGTCCGGCATTCCCGTCACGCTGACCGAAGACATCGCCGCGGGGTCCGCCAGTACGATGGCGCGCTATCAGCCGATTCTCACTTGCGTGAACAATGCCGGCGGCTCCTCGACGCCGCTGCCGTCGAACGTCGAGACGACCAGCTACGATTTCGGTTCGCTGACCTTCGGCGATGCGGTGGAATGCACGTTCACCAACACGCCGCGCCCCCATGTCCGGCTGCAGAAGGCACTCGGTTCCGGCGGGCGAATTTTCGACACCGACCAGTTCCGTCTGCAGGTACGGCAGGGCGGGGCGAACCTCGCGCAGGTCACGACGACGGGATCGGGCAGCGCGATCGACAGTCCCGGCACCGGACCGGTCGAGGTCGTGCCCGCGACGAACCTGCGCGTGCGAGAACGCGCGGCCGGTACGACCGACCTTGCCAGGTACACGCAAGGCCTCAGCTGCACGAACCGCAACACCGCCTCATCGACGGCGCTGCCGACGAGCGTCAACACGAACTTTCAGCTCGCATTCGGCGATGTGATCGACTGCACGATCCTCAACACGCGCGATCCGGCGACCGTTGACCTCCTGATCCGGAAGGAGGTGGAGGCGCTCAGCGATCCCGTCAACGGCTCCAATGATCCGAAGTTCATCCCCGGCGCGCGCATCCGCTATCGCCTGATCGTCACCAATCGCGGCGACGGACCGGTGGACCCGGACTCGCTTGTGATGGAAGACACTTTACCGGCCGACTTTCAGTACGACGGCGCGGTCACGGTGGGGTTCGTCGACGGGAGCGTGCCGAGCGGCCTCGATCCCTTCGATGCCGCGACCATGGTGGACTTCGCGACCAGCACCGGCGGCCCCTATGGCTATACGCCCGCATCCGGCATCGACCCGGCCGTCCGCGCGATCCGCATCGCGCCGCAAGGGCAGCTTGCCGCCGCCATCGGCAGTGATCGGCCGAGCTTCGAAATCCGTTTCGAGGGCATCGTCCCCTAGGAAAAGCTGGGCTTCCGCTTTTCGAGGATGGCCGCGACAGCCTCGCGATGTTCGTCCGTCTTCTGCAGGACCCCCTGCATCACCGCCGCCTCCGCCAGGCTGTCGGCCAGCGACTGGTCCGCCGCCTGCCGCAACAGCCGCTTGGCCTCGCGCAGCGCGCGCGGCGGCTGCGCGGCGACGGCCTCTGCGATCCCGGTCGCGCGCGTCATCAGGTCGGCGTCCGGCACGACATCCGTTACCAGCCCCCAATCGAGCGCCCGCGCCGCATCGACGCCCTCGGCCGTCAGCAGCATGTGCATCGCCCGCGCATGGCCGACGATGCGCGGCAGCAGCCATGCGCCGCCATCGCCGGGAATGATGCCGACGCGCAGAAAGCTCTCGGCAAACGTCGCGCGCTCGCCCGCAATGCGAATGTCCGCCATGCAGGCAAGATCGCAGCCCGCACCGATGGCGTGGCCATTGACCGCCGCCACCACGGGCACGCTGATCTTCTCGAAGGTCAGCGGGATGTTCTGAATGCCGGTCCGGTACCAGTCGGCGATTTCCAGCGGTGTCTTCTCCGCCGACAGCACGCGGATCTCGTTCAGATTACCGCCCGCGCAAAAGCTCTTTCCCGCGCCCGTCAGGACGATGCAGGACACGCCCGCATCCGCATCCGCCCGCTCCAGCCCGGCAATCAGGGCGGCGATCACGTCCTCTGCCAGCGGGTTGCGCATGTCGGGCCGGTTCAGGGTCAGCGTTACGACGCGGCCGGACTGCTGGTAGAGGACGGGATCGTTCATTGGGGTCTCACTCCTTCGGGACGGGCCGGTAGGTGCCGTCGAACCAGGTTTGCCATTCGCCGTCCGCCGCGGGCTGCCATTCCAGGACCTGGCGCAGCGTGCCATCGTCCTGCGTTTCGATGAGGCCGCGAAATCCGTGCGACGACGTGCGCTCCGGCGCGGAAAAGGCGATCTCGCCGGCCAGCCGCATCGCCCCCGGCCGCTCGGGCGCCCCGCGCCAGTCGATGATGGTGTTCGGGCTCACCCATAGCTGATGCCATTCACCCGTGCGCGCGTCGAGATACGACGTGCTGCGACCATCGTCATTGCCGCCGCGCCCGCCCGACCAGCGCTCGAACAGGAAACAGTCCTGATACGCCTTTTCGATCCGGTTGCGCCCGACATACTGGCCGTCCACATTGTAGACGTACCAGTCGCCGACGAAGAAATCGAAGGCGTCCGCGCCCTCGATCTCTGCGCATCCCGGCGCGACGGGCGCAGGCGGTGCGTCCGGCCCCTCCTGCGCCACCGCGCCACCGGAAAACGCCAAGGCGCCCGCGGCCAATGCCCGTGCGATCATGCCCATATCCCAGCTCTCCCGTTGCAGGGCCCGTTTCAGGCCGTTGCCGGCAGCAGGAAGACCGACCGCGCCGCGTCAAACGCGCCGCGACGAAGATGGGCGTCGGAGCGACCAAATCGTTGCGAGCGCCGCGTTCAGACCCGTTCGACGATGATCGCAGGCGCCATGCCGCCGGCCGCGCACATGGTCACGAGGCCGCGCTTCAGGCCCTGACGCTCCAGCTCGTCGACCATCGTCCCGATGAGGATGGACCCGGTCGCGCCGATCGGATGGCCAAGCGCGATGGCACCGCCGTTCACGTTCACCTTCTCGCGTGGCAGCTCAAGGTCGCGAATGAACTTCTCCGCGACGACCGCGAACGCCTCGTTGATCTCGAAGAGGTCGATGTCGTCCAGCGTCAGACCGGCCTTTTCCAAGACCTTGCGCGCGGCCGGCACCGGTGCGTTCAGCATCAGCGTCGGATCGTCGCCCATATTGGCGGTCTGCACGATGCGCGCGCGCGGCGTCAGGCCGTGGCGCTTCACATAGTCTTCGGACGCCAGCAGCACCGCCGCCGCGCCGTCGACGACGCCGGACGAATTGCCGGCATGGTGGAAATGCTCGATCTTCAGATCGGGATATTTCGCGTTGATCAGGCCTCGGAACGTCGTGCCCTTCTCGTCCAGCGGCATGTCGGCGATCTTGGCGAAGCTCGGCTCCAGCTGCGACAGGCCCTCCATCGTCGTCTGCGGCCGCTGAAATTCCTCGCGTTCCAGAACCAGATTGCCGTCCGCGTCCGTCACGGGCACGAGCGACTTGTCGAAGCGTCCCTCATCGATCGCGACCCGCGCTTTCTGCTGACTTTCATAGCCCATGCGATCCAGCGCCTCGCGGTCAATGCCCTCTTTCGAGGCGATGGCGTCGCCGCAAACGCCCTGATGCGACTGCGGATGCACCTGCTGCAGCCGCTCATTATCGGAGCCCATCATCGCAGCGCCCAAACCTGCGCCCATTTCCTCGCGCGCGCGGTCGGCGGTGTAGCTCATCATCTCCGTTCCGCCGGCGACGACCAGATCCTCCATGCCGGACATGATCTGCGCCGCGGCGAAATTTACCGTCGTGATGCCGCCGCCGCAGAACCGGTCGAGCGTCGTCCCCGACGTCCGGATGTCGTACCCGGCGTCGAGCGCCGCCATACGACCGAGATCGCCGCCCTGCTTGCCCTTCTGGCTACTGGTCGACCAGATGACGTCGTCGACATCGGAGGTGTCGATCCCCGTCCGTTCGGCGATCGCCTTCAATACGGTCGCGCCCAGATGCTGCGGGTGCATGTGGGCGAGCGCGCCCTTGCCGGTTTTGCCGATGCCGCGCGGCGTGCGGCAGGCGTCGATGATATAGGCTTCGGGCATGGCAACAGGCTCCCTTCGGATGATCGAATAACGTCATCCCTGTCATGTGAGAGCACGGCGCCGGCGGCTAGCTGCCGAAGGGGCTAGGACACTGCATAAGCGCTTGATGGGATATAGAGGAAAGAGAGGGAGCGGTGGGCACCGCTCCCTCTCTCCCGAGGACCGGAAGACGAGCCTGCCCCGGGAACAGCGGACATACCCATCCTGAACAACGGAGACGAACTCCGTCCGGAGACCCCTGGCCCCATTATC
>JBCCAC010000083.1:0-8508 GCA_039815015.1 Pseudomonadota bacterium
ATTCTACTCGGGCAGCGAAGCGACGTTGAAGAATGTCGAGACGCATCGCTGCCGGGAAGACGACGCGCTTAAATACACGCTCGACCATCTGGCGGACCTGGTCGTCAAGCGTGTCGATGCCTCGGGCGGCTACGGCATGTTGATCGGGCCGGCGGCGACGAAGGACGAAATCGACGAGTTCGCGCTGCGCATCAAGGACGACCCCGACGGTTATATCGCGCAGCCGACGCTCGCCCTTTCGACCTGTCCGACCGTGGTCGGCGCAGAGATCGCCGAACGGCATGTCGATTTGCGCGCCTTCGTCGTGTCGAGCCCGGAGCGCACCAGCGTCGTTCCGGGCGGTCTGACCCGCGTCGCGCTCAAGGAAGGCTCGCTCGTCGTCAACTCCTCGCAGGGCGGCGGCACCAAGGATTCCTGGGTGCTCGCCTGACATGCTGAGCCGCACCGCGTTTTCCCTGTTCTGGCTCGGCCGTCATGTCGAGCGCGTCGATTTCCTGGCGCGGCTGATCGAGGCCGCTTACCGGTTCGAGACCCTGCCGCAGCCTGACAAGAATTCCGGCTGGCAAAGCGCCGTGAAATCATCCGGCACCCACAGCCTGTTTGCGGCAAAGGGGGTTCCCTACAACCGCGAGGCCGTCACCGACTTTCTCGCTCTGGACCCGGACAATCCCAGTTCCATCCGCTCCTGCGTGTCCGCCGCCCGCAATGATGCGCGCATCGTCCGTACCGCACTGACGCGCGAAAGCTTCGAGACGCTCAACCAGGGCTATATCGAAATGACCGCGCGCATACGCGAGATCGACCGGCCGCTCGACATGCGGCAACTCGTGGACCGCGTGAAGACCGAAGTCCGCAATTTCGAGGGATCCATCTGGCGGACATTCGTCCGCGGCGAGAATTTCTGGTTCATGCGGCTGGGATCGCTGATTGAGCGGGCGGACAATACGGCCAGGCTGCTCGACGTGAAATATCATACGCTGCTGCCCAAGGATGAAGAGGTCGGCGGCGCGCTCGACCAGGCGCAATGGACTGCGGTCCTGCGCTCGGTCAGCGCGGTCACGGCCTACCGCCATATCTACAGGCAGAACCTGAAACCCTGGCTCATCGCCGACCTCCTGATCCTCAATGACGATCTGCCGCGAAGTCTTGCGCACTGCATGGATGTCGCGTCGGAATATCTGCAGGAGTTGCGCGCCGCCCATGGCCGCGTCGGCCCCGCCGACCGGCTGGCGAAACGTCTGTCGACGAAGCTGTCGACGCTTACCGTCGACGACATTTACGAACGCGGCCTGCATGAATTTCTGCAAGACTTCATCGCCGACAACAATCGGCTGAGCAGCGAAATTGCAGGACAGTTTGAATTCTGATGCGCATTACCGTCGATCATCGCACCACCTATCGCTACGACACGCGGCCAAGGCGCGTCATGCAGCTGCTGCGCCTGACCCCGGTCGGATTCGAGGGGCAGACGGTCGGCGACTGGTCGATCGATCTCAACTGCGACGCCGCGCTCATCGAAAAGCGCGACGCGCACTGCAACGTCGTCCATCTGATGACCGTGGAGGATGTTCCCGAAGAGGTCGTCATCACCGCGCGCGGCACGGTCGACCGTGAAAACACCAACGGCGTTGTCGCCGGGCTCGACGAGATGCTGCCGCCGCTCGTCTATCTGCAGGATTCCGAGCTTACGCGCGCGAACGCCAAGATCTGCGCCTTCGCCGAGGACGTTATCGGCAACCGGACCGATCCCCTGGAGCGGGCGCATGCGCTGCTTGCCGGGCTTTACGATCATATGACCTTTTCGCCGGGGACCACGGACGTCACGACGACGGCGGCGGACGCGTTCGACCGCGGCACCGGCGTCTGTCAGGATCTGTCCCACCTGTTCTGCGCGACGGCGCGCGCGGCGAGCATCCCGGCGCGCTATGTTTCCGGTCATCTCTACCGCCAGGACGGGCAGAACGATCAGGAGGCCGCACATGCCTGGGCAGAGGCCTGGGTCGATGGTCTGGGCTGGGTCAGCTTCGACCCCGCGCACGGTATCTCGACCGACGAACATTATGTTCGCCTCGCCGTCGGCATGGATTACCTGCAGGCTGCCCCCGTCGTCGGGACGCGCGCCGGTGGCGGCATGGAAACCCTGACCGTCGCGGCCAGTACGCGCGCCGTCCCGTTGCGCAATGCACAATCGCAGTCGCAAATCGGCGGCGGCGGCTTTAGAAGGCAATCGCAACAGCAACAATAGGATCTGCCTTCGGCGTATCCTCATTTCAGGATAAACCATGACCTACTGCGTCGCCATGCGCGTCGAGGGCGGCCTCGTCATGATGGCCGACAGCCGCACCAATGCCGGCGTCGACAACATCTCCCAGTTCCGCAAGCTGCATATCTACGACCGGCCGGATCGATTCGTCGCCATCTGCACCGCCGGCAGCCTGAGCGTCACGCAGGCCGCCCTTGCCCGGATCGACGAGGGGCTCGCCATGGGATCGCAGGACGAGCGCGAGACCATCGACAATCAGCCGAACATGTTCCGGATCACACGTCTGGTCGGGCAGGCCCTCCATAATAGCCGCGACGAAGTGCGCGATGCCCTTCGGAAGGACGGCATCCGGTCCGGCGCCTCCATGCTGATCGGGGGGCGCGTCGGCAACGAGCCGCTGAAGCTGTTCCGGATCTACGATGCCGGCAACGCCATCGAATGCCGACCGGAAAACCCGTTTCTGCAGATCGGCGAGATCAAATATGGCAAGCCCATATTGGACCGCGCTCTCGCCTACGACACGCGCATGAACGAAGCGGTGAAGATCGGCCTGATCAGCTTCGATTCGACCATGCGGTCGAACCTCGCCGTGGGCCTTCCCATCGACATGGTGATGCTGCGGGATTTCGATGGCTCCGAGCCCATCGAACATACCATCGAAGAGGGCGACCGCTACTTCACGCGCCTCTCCAAGACCTGGTCGAACAAGCTGCGTCACGCGACCGAGTCCATTGCCCGTCCGGACTTCGTACCGGAATGTCCACCCGGCAAAGTGTTCCCGTCCAGGCCCGCCCGGCGCATGGTCGGCGCGCTGCAGGCCGGCCACGAGATGGACGAAGTATCGGACGCGGATGCCGTTCTCGACGAGGTGCCGGTGGACGGACAGCAGCAGGCCTAGTTCCTTGCAGATACCGGAAATCCGTACAGCTCGGCTGACGCTACGTGAACTTCGCCTTACCGATGCGCCCGGCTTTCATGCCATGCACGAGCACCCGGATTTTCACCGCTATCTGGGCGCGGTTCGCCCGTCATCGGAGAACTGGTTTCGCGCGATTGCCGGCGTCGGCATGTGGCAGGTCTATGGCCATGGCTTCTGGGCCGTCATCGACGAACATGGCTTTGCCGGCCATATCGGTATCGCCGATTTTCAGCGTGGCCTCGAACCGCCATTGCCGGCGCCCGAGGCGGCATGGGTGTTCGCGCAGCGCTGCTGGGGCCGCGGCTATGCGACCGAAGCCATCGGCGCGATGCTAGACTGGGCCGACGCGTACATCGAACGGACCTGCTGCATGATCGAGCCCGAGCATGCAGCCAGCGTGCGCGTGGCGACGAAACATGGGTATCTTCCTCATCGTACCGTAGAGAAGGATGGGCTTCTGACCGTCTTCATTCGCGACGCGAAGGCGCGCTGATACGGGCATGGCGGTCTGAACGATCCGTTCCTGAACGTGCGGCGCAGATTAGATTCAGCTTTCGTGCAGCCGCCGGAAGGTTAGGGGAAACCGATGCGGGGCGGGGTGATCTGGGCGATGCTGCTGATCTGCGGCGCGGGCGCCACCGGTGCCCCGGCGCAGGATGTCGACCCGTCAAAGCGTCCCGACGCTCCGGGCGCCGCTTCGGGCACCCCTCCACCCACCAATCCTGCCGCGTCCCAGAACGATAATACCACCCTGATGCAGGACATGGAGCGCGACTGGCAGGCGATGCTGCGGGAAGGCGAAGCGGATGCGGCTGCCGATGCGCCGCCCGCGGATACGCCGATCAGCTACCAGGTTCGCGGCGCGCAGGCGAACGCGCTCCCCTTTCCAAGGCGGTTTCGCGAACTCTCGCTACTCATCGCCGGTGAAGACGATCCCGTTCCCTCGCTCGCCGAACTGAACCGGCGCGTCCGCCTGGATACGGCATTGTTTTCCCAATTGCTGCGCGCGTCGGGATATTATGATCCCCTCGTTGAAATCGACGTCGAGGCGGCCCGCAGCGATGCCAATCGTCGGATCGTGACCTTTGCGATCGATACCGGCCCACGCTACGTTTTCGCGGCGGTCGATGCGCCCGGCCTCGGCATCGCGGTGGGCGATCCTGTGGCCGCCGAGCCCGTCATGGCCGCGGTCGATGCGCTGCGGTCGGAGCTTTTGCAGAAGGGCTATCCGTTCGCGACCGTCGGCGAACCCGATATCACGGTCGATCACGCGACCCGAACGGCAACCCTCACCCTCGATGTCGCGCCAGGCCCGCGTGGCCGGTTCGCCGACCTGATCGTCAGCGGCGAGGACTCGCCGTTCACCGCAAAGCACATTGCAGGTCTCGCACGTTTTCAGAAGGGCGAAGTCTACAGCGCCGAAGATGTCGAGGATTTACGCCGCGCCCTGATCGCCACCGGCCTGGTCGGGAATGTCAGGATCGAACCTATAAATGGTTACGGCGCAAACGATACCGATACGGATGACCCCGAAAACCATGCCGGCGAAACATACGGCAACGAGCCAAACGCCGACGGTACGGGCGAGAATGAAACCGACGTCGATCTTGCCATCGCGCTGACGCCGGCGCCGCCGCGCACTCTGGCTGCGGAGGCGGCGGTCGATACCGAAGACGGCTTTCGCGTCGCCGGCAGCTGGCAACACCGCAATTTCTTTCCGCCCGAGGGCGCTCTCACCGCATCGCTCGTCTTCGGCACGCAGCAGCAGCTTGCCAGTATCGACGTGCGCCGATCGAATTACGGCGAACGCGACCAGGCGATCGGCGGGCGCGTGGCCGCGTTTCGTGAGGATCGCGACGCGTTTTTCAGCCGCGGCGTCGCCTTTTCAGGCTTTCTGGAACGCGAAACCAATCTCATCTGGCAAAAGCGGTGGACATATCGCATCGGCCCGGAACTCATTTTCACGCAGGAACGCGACAGAGGCTCGCTCGTCGATGGCAAGGCGTCGCTCGAAACCTTCTATATCGCCGCTTTCCCGGGACAGCTTGGCTATGACGGCACCGACGATCTTCTCGATCCGACCGAGAGTTTCCGTCTCGCGGGCCGACTCAGTCCGGAAATTTCCTTCGAGGGCGGCACGTTCGGCTATGTTCGTGCGGAAGTGGCCGGATCGACCTACATCCCCCTGACCGAAAGTCGCGATACGGTGATCGCCATGCGGGGCCTGATCGCCAGCATATTGGGCGCCGACGCGGAAAACATCGCTCCTTCGCGGCGCCTGTATGCCGGTGGCGGCAGTTCCGTGCGCGGCTATGGCTTTCAGGAGGTCGGCCCGCGCGACGCCGATCTCGATCCGCTCGGCGGGCGCAGCGCGATCGAGGGAAGTATCGAGGCGCGCTATCGTTTCGGCAATTTCGGCGCCGTCGCCTTCATCGACGCCGGGCAGGTCTATATCGGTTCCGATCCCACGTTCGAGGACATACGCTTCGGCGCCGGCGTCGGGGCGCGTTATTATACGTCGTTCGGGCCCATCCGCGCCGACATCGCGACGCCGATCGATCCGCGCACCGGCGATTCCCTCGTCGAACTCTACGTCTCCATCGGGCAGGCGTTCTGATGAGCCCGTGGCGCTTCCTGGCCTGGAACATCGGCATATTGGCGGCCGCCGCGCTGCTCCTTGCGCTCGGCGCGCGCCTTATCGATACGCAGATGGGGCGCGACCTGCTGGTGCGACAGTTTTCCGGTCTGACGCTCGATAATGGCCTCAGGATCGAAGCGCGCCGTGTCGAGGGATCGCTTTATGGCGACCTGACGATCCGGGATCTGACGCTGTCCGATCCGGAAGGTGTCTTTCTAACGGTACCCGCCGTGCGTCTCATATGGTCGCCCCGCGCCTGGCTGCGCGAGGACCGGCTCGACGTCGAACTGCTGGAAGCTGCGAGCGCCGATGTTTCCCGCCTGCCCCGCCTCAAGGCGGGCGATGGCCCGCTGCTGCCCGATTTCGCCATGGAGATCGACGCGGTCCGCCTGTTCGACGTTCGTCTCGGCGAACGGATCACCGGCCAGCCGCAACGGGCGCGGCTGGTCGCCGAGGCGAAGATACGCGGCGATATCGCCAGAGTCAGACTGGCGGCTGCCAGCCCGACCGGCGGTGACCGCGTTCTTTTCGGCCTGGATGCTGCGCCCGGGGCCGATCTTTTCGTCGTACGCGGCACCGCGAGCGCCCCGGCGGACGGCGCGCTCGCCGGCGCAACCGGTATCCGGCAGGGCTTCCGCGCCCGCCTTGCCGGCGATGGCGGCTGGTCGCGCTGGCGCGGCCGCCTGCTGACGCAGTTGGCGGCCGGGGCCGACCCGTTGATCGACATTGCCATTCTGGGTGCCGATGGCGATTTC
Organism: Pseudomonadota bacterium; assembly: GCA_039815015.1. Classification (GTDB taxonomy): domain Bacteria; phylum Pseudomonadota; class Alphaproteobacteria; order Sphingomonadales; family Sphingomonadaceae; genus Pacificimonas. The sequence continues at coordinate 6,576 of JBCCAC010000083.1, forward strand.
GGCATCGCCGGCCATTTGGCACCGGGACAGGTCGCCGGTCGTATAGGCACACGGGCGGCGCCCGATGGTCTGGAGGTCGTCGCGCGCGCGATCCTGCGACCGGATGACGTCCCCTTCCGTGCGCGCGTCGCCTCGTCCACCTTCACCGCCAGACTTGCCGGCACCATCGACCGGGACACGGAGGCCTTTGTCGATACGAAACTGTCGGCACGCCTGCTGCGCCCGGCACAATTGGTCAGAACCCTGACCGGCCGGGCCATGCGTATCGACTTCGACATTGACGGCACGCTCGGCGCGCCGACCGCCGATTATCGCTTCGCCGCCGACTGGTTCGCGCTCGGCAAGATGCGCATCGAGGACTTTACGGCCAATGGCCGCATCGGCGACGCGGCCGCGGACGGCGATTTCGGTCTGCTCGGCCGTTTCGACAGGGTGACGGGGCTGGGGCCATTCGTCGAGCAGCTGAGTACCGGCGGCGAACTATCGGGACCGATCGACGTTGACGGCCTCGTCTTTTCCAGTCGCCGCATGTCCGCGGCAACGGACCTCGTCGGTGCGACCGGCGGATTCACGCTCGATCTGGCAACCGGCCTTTATCGCATCGGCCTCGATTTCGACGCGCCGGCCTATCCCATACCCCGCGTCGGTATCGCGGCGGCGACGGGCCGACTGCAGTTCGTCAACGACCCGTTCGAACGGCGCAAACTGACCATCTCCGGACCGGTCAGTGCCCGGATGACGCGCCTCGACAGCGCATTCTTCCGCTTCCTTGCCGGCGGCCTGCCCAGCGCGACGGCGAACATCGTGCGGCGGCCGGACAACGTGCTGGTTCTGAACGACGTCGAGTTCCAGGCGCCCGACATTAGCGGGCGCGGCAGCGGCACGCTCGCGCCGGGCACGCAACTCGCCTTTACCGGCGTTTCGGACCAGGCCCGTTTCGGGATCAACCGCTTCCGTCTGACGGGCGACCTGCAGCGTCCCCGGGCCGCCGTCGCGGTCGACAAATATAGCCTCGGCCTCGATCTTACCGACATTCAGGCCGTTTTCGTGCCGCAGCCGGACCGCTACGATGCCAGAATCGCCGCGGATACCATTGTCGGTCCGCTGGCCGCGACCGGCAGTATCGATACCGAGCCGGGCCGCGTCGCCTATCGTCTTGACCGTGCGGAGCTGGCTGGCGTCGAAGCCGCCGGTGTCCTGACGCCCTCCGGCGGCATTCCCGTCGAAGGCATTCTGGCGCTGACCGGCAAAGGCATCGACGGCACGGCGCGGTTCTCGGCAGCCGATACCCGGCAGCGGATCGGCATCGCCGTCGACCTCGACGATGCGAGGTTCGACACCGCGACCGTGATCGGCGACGATCTGACGGCGGCGGAAGGGTCCGTGATGGCCGATGTCGAGATCGCACCCGATGCCGCCCGGACGATCGGTACGTTCGACCTGGCGAAGATCGCCTATCGCGGGCTGCTGATCAATAAGGGGGCCGGATCGTTCGATCTGTCGGGCACCGGCACGAACATCGATGCCCGTATCGAGGGGCGGCGCGGCGTCGCCTTTGCGCTCGATACCGATATCGAAGCGACGCCGCAGCGCCTGTCGGTTGCGCTCGACGGTAGAATCGATGACCGCGACGTCGGACTAGACGCGCCGATCATTGCGGACCGGCGGGAGAATGGCGGATGGTCGATCCGGCCCACGAGGATCGAGCTGCCGCGCGGAACGGCGCAGATTGCCGGCAATATCGGCCTGGCGGCCACGCAGTTCGACGTGGACCTCGACGGGGTCGGCCTCAAAATCGCACAGCTTGCCCTGCCGAACCTGCCCCTCGGCGGAACGGCGACAGGCCGGCTGACCTATGCGGCATCGACGGATGCATCTCCGCGCGCCAGCATCCGTCTGGCGATCGATCGCTTCACGCGGCAAAGCGGCGTCC
>JBCCAC010000231.1:0-4415 GCA_039815015.1 Pseudomonadota bacterium
ACCCTCGGTGCCGAGCATCCGGAATTCGCCTCACGCCTCAACAATCTCGCTGTTTTGTTGGCTTTATATGCCCGACCGAGCATCATCGCGTTTGTGGCGATGAACGGATTATCAATGTCGTAGACGTCGCGCAGAATATCCAGCGCTCGCTCTCCATGATCTATGGATGTCTCGAGATCACCGCTTTCAAGCGCTGTAAATGCTATCGCGTTATGGATGAATGCAGTGCGTCTGTCAGATTTGCCGTAAGCGTCCTGATGCCCCTTAAGTGCGATCGCCAGCGTTTGGATTGCCGAAGAAAAATCTCGATCCATACTCTCCGCACCGCCGCGCATGCGCTGAGTCCGTAATACTAGGTCGGTCAGCCCATGTTTCACGCCATAGGCTTCAGCACGGCGATAATCAGCTATGGCACCATCGAAATCGCGTTTTGCGCGCCGCACCAGACCGCGGCGGGCGTAAAATAGCGCCTTTAGCCGTTCATCCACCGCGGGTCGCCTCGTGAACATCCGCTCGGTTCGGGCCAGTTCGGTTTCCGCCCCGGCGATATTGCCGGCGTAGAAGGCGGTCAGAACGGACGCGAGGCCGAGACGGATGTCGGGGTCGCTGCCCGGCGTGGCCAGGCCCTCCGCCTTTGCGATGAGCGTGTCCGCCTCGTCCGTCAGGCGCAGGTTGAGATAGATCTCGATGAGCGATTCATAGAGCCGCGTCTGCACGTCCGGTTCGCCCTGAAGGTCGTCCTCGATCCGGTCGGCGCCGCGCTCCAGTATGGTGAACGCCGTGATCGTCCTGGCATTTTCGGTCGCGGGATTGGCGATTTCGAACGTGTCGACGAGGAAATCGACCGTGGCCTCGGCGCGGCGCTCGTTCGCCTCCGCGATCTGGCGATTTTCGACCGCGTCCTGCCGCTGATCATTGGCGTAGAGCGCAAGGCCGCCGGTGATGACCGTGCCGACCATCGACGCCGCCGTCACCCAGGCCATGCGCCGCTGGCGACGCGCGGCCTCCCGCCGGGTCAGTTCATCAAGACCGATGCCGAGCATACCGGCGGCGATCTTCAGGAAGGCGAGGCGCTTGCCGTCCGCATCCTTGCGCGCGTCGGCGCAGATCGGTTCGAGCGGCGGCCCGCCGGGCGTATCGGGTTCCAGAAGCGCGGGCGGCAGGCAATCATCCTCGTTGCCCGTCCCCGGCTCGCCGTCGACGATCAGGGCGAGAACATGGTCCGATCCGCGCAACCGGCGGAAGGTGCGCACCTCCTCATTGACCCATTTCGATCGCGCCGATCCCGGCGAACAGATGAGAATGAGCCATTCCGATCCGCCGAGCGCCCCGACGAGGGCATCGCCCAGCGCGCTCGATGCGGTCAGTTCGTCCCGGTCGCGGAAGATGGGTCGCAGCGGTCGCCGCCCGGCCGCCGCATGGTCGGCGCCGGCCGGCACGCGATAGCCCTCCAGCCGCCGATGCAGCCAGGTCGCCCATAGCGCATCCCTGTGCGCGTAGCTAATGAAGGCCTTGTAGCGACGGTCCCCCGCCATCGACGCTCTCCGGAAAAGAGAAACGCTTGGTTACGCGACCAACGATGTACGGATACCGGGGGCGTCATAAACCGTTTCGGGTGCGATGACAAATACGGCCCCGCGTGCGGGCCTGTTTGTGGTGTGGCGACCGGGTTAGCCGGCGAGCGTCTCGCGGACCTTTTCCGTGATGTCGGCGACGGAGAAGGGCTTGGCGAGAAAGCCGGCATCGTCGATCTCAACCGAGGAGCGCAGCTGTTCCTCGGCATAGCCCGACATGAAGATGATCTTCAGCGCCGGGAATTTTTCCCGCGCGGCGGCGACGAGCGCCGGGCCATCCATGATCGGCATGACGACGTCGGTGACGAGAAGATCGGGCGGCGCGTCCATGCCCTCGAGCAGTTCGAGCGCCGCTTCGCCGTTTTCCGCGGCGATGACCTCATAGCCCTTGCGGCTGAGCGCGCGTTCGGCGACCGCACGCACCATGTCCTCGTCCTCGGCGATCAGGATCGTGCCGTCGCCGAATGCGGCATCGACGGCGACGTCGGGCTTGGTTTCCGCCGGGATTGCCGCCGGCGCCTCCTGCGCGGGCAGATAGATGGTGAAGGTCGTCCCCTCCCCTGCCACGGAATCGGCGAAGATGAAGCCGCCCGACTGCTTGACGATGCCGTAGACGGTCGAAAGGCCAAGTCCGGTGCCGCGTCCGACCTCCTTCGTCGTGAAGAACGGTTCGAAGATTTTCGGCAGTGCCTCGGCCGGAATGCCGGTACCGGTGTCGCCGACGGAAATGGCGACATATTCGGCCGCAGGCATGCCTTCGCGCCTCAGGCGCTTTGCCTGCGCCGGCGTCACGGCAAAGGTCCGGATGGTCAGTTCGCCGCCATCGGGCATCGCATCGCGCGCATTGACGGCGAGATTGACGATCACCTGCTCCATCTGCCCCGGATCGGCGCGAACCGGCGCAAGACCGCGGCCATGATCCGCCTTCAGCGTCACGCGCTCGCCAAGGAGACGCTTCAGAAGGTGCGACAGCTCGCCGACGATGTCGGACACCTGCAGAAGCTGTGGCCGCAGCGTCTGCTGGCGCGAGAAGGCGAGCAGCTGGCGCACGAGATTGGCCGCGCGGTTGGCGTTCTGGCGCACCTGATTGATGTCGTCGAAATCGGGATCGCCGGGACTGTGGCGCATCATCATCAGGTCGCAATACCCGATGATCGCGGTCAGGATGTTGTTGAAGTCATGCGCGACGCCGCCCGCCAGCTGGCCGACGGCCTGCATCTTGGTCGCCTGCGTGATCTGACGCTCGAGCTTCATCTGCTCGCGATTGTCCTTCAGCGACAGGACGACGACCGGCCCGTCCTGCCACGGCGCGCGGCCGATGGTGAGGACGACGGGCTCTTCCGGACGCTCCTTGAGCCGCACGCGCAGGTCCTGAACGACGTCGAGCGTACCGGCCGCGCGGCGGACGAGATCGGCGACCGCGCCCTTGTCCTCCTTCGCGACGAGGTCGCTGGGGTAGAGGAGGCTCTCGCTATCGTCGTCCGGCACCCCGGCGGCCGCACGAAACGCCTCGTTCATGTAGACGAGCTGTCCGTCGCGATCGGCAAGCGCGAGGCCGATGGGCAGAACCCCCATCAGCGCGGGCAGGTCGGCGGGCGGTGCCGGCGCCGTCGCCGCCACTTCTCTGTCGCGCAACAGGAAGAGATAGGCGCCGGGCGCGTCGGTCTTGCCACGGTCGCCGGACCGGGGGCGCTCCGCAAGCGGCAACCGGGTAAGATGAACCGGCGCACGTACCGGCCGCTCGCCGTCGGACTGCTCGACGATGAAGGCATCCCCGCCTTCGTCCATCTCGACCAGCTGTGCCAATTTCGGCGGCCGTTCGTCCGGCCAGCTGCCGACGCGTTTCATGAAGGATTCGTTCGCCGCGATCACCTTGCCGTCGCGATTGGCGATCGCCGCCTGAATGCCGCCGTCGCCGAACCAGTGGCCGAGCGGCCCCTCGATCATGTCGCGCGTATCGTCGATCGCCTTGTCAAGCCGGTCGCGGCGCAGCGTCCAGAGCAGATAGTCGCGCCCCTGCTCCGCCGGCCGTACCGTGATCCTGAGCCGCCGCGCCATGCCGTCGAGGCCCGTGATGTCGAGATCGGCAAAACCGCTGCCGTCGCGCCGGGCCGCGCTGGCCGCCGCCGCGATGGCAGCCTCCTGCGGGCTGCCCGCCTCACCGAGCGCAAGCGGGCTGGGAAAGCCGTTGGCGCGGGTGCCGTAGGCCGCGTTGGCGCTGACCAGCCGGCCGTCACGGTCCGTTACCGCCAGTGCGACCTGCTGCGATTCGAGCGCCGCGCGGACGAGCGCCCAGTCGATGCGCGCGCCATCGCGATGCGCACGGCCCAGGGCCACGAAATAGCCGACGATCGCACTGGCGATGACCAGCGCGGCGAACAGGGCGGCGAACTGCCAGACCCCCAGCGCATATCCGACCAGAAGCGCCGAGCCGAGCGCCGCCACGACCGCCAGCGCGATCATCGCCCACATGCGGGTCTGGACGCCGGGCAGGCGCGGCCATTCCGTCGGATCGGGCAGCTGGTCGGCGCGAACGGGGGCGAGATCGAAAGCCATCGGGCCCGTTCTTCGCACCCTGTCTGCCGGGGTCAAGCGCGACGATCGAAGCCTGGCGCGCGCCACGGCCACGACCGGCGCAGCGGCTTCAGAACGAGTAGGAGATTGAGCCGACGACGGTCGGATCGGCAATTTCCGGCGTTCCGAACCCCGAACCACGCGCACCTGACGATATTTCTTTCGCCGACGAGGCATCGGTATCGATATATTTGGCAGCCAGCGTGAATCCGAACTTGGAAACCTCAACCCCGACGGACCAGTCGAGGAGAGTGTCGCCAAATCCCG